>JABGQE010000006.1 GCA_018648925.1 bacterium
GTAGGACAGGTAGAGCAGAAAAACGCGGTATTGCACTTACCTTCATTCCGGAAAAGTCTTTTTAGGTGGAATGCAAATAAAAAAAGCCCTTTACACGAAAGATTCGTAAAGGGCTTTAAATAATTACTGTGGCTGTTAAGCGCGGTTTTACTTCAACTTCATTTCTAATGTTATATTGTAATCTTTAAATCCAGACTTTTTGTACATATCCACGGCCTGCTTGTTTTTAGCTGAAGCTGTCACAGATACATAATCAACCTTGTTTTTCTTACACCAATCTGTAAAATTCTTTGTTAATTTTCTACCTATTCCTTGACCTCTAAATTTACTATCGAGTAGCATGTTTTCTAATTCAGCATATTTTGCCGACTTACGATACGACACTCTCTCTGATATACCTCCAACAATATATCCAACTACTTTGCCGTCACATGCTACAACTTCTACAAAACCATTCCTCTTAACTACCCTGTCTTTAAAATACTTTTTTCCTTCCTTACCGTATGTCCATTTTAGATCAACACTTTTATCAAACTTTTTATGCTCATTTCTGAATAAAAGAAGATTTAATTTCAAGATATCATCTAAATCTTTCACAGTAGCTTTTCTGATAGTAGTTTTATTTTTCATGATTTTATTATACCGCCTTTTTTGTAAAGAGCCCCTTGAATTAAAATTTGACTTGCTATATATATTATAACAATATATAGCCCTCTTGTCAAGTCCGAAGATGGGGGGGGTAAAATGAAAAGGCAGTAATAAAACACCGCGGCTCAAAACTCACAATCGAAGATTGGCCTGTCCGCCAAAGCCGAAGCGTAGGTGGGAAGAAGTAAAACAATAAAAGACCTTTTCCGCGATTTATTTATTCATCGGCATCACAAGATAGAAAAAGCTTGGATCCCCCACGCCGCGAACTACTACAGGCTTACTCAACCCTGCAAACTCAAACGATACACTGTCTTGAGCTATGGACTGGAAGCAATCTGAGATGTATTTATGATTAAAGTTAATATTAAGACCTTCACCTGTTATCGCACTATCCACAGCATCCGTCACCTCCCCTATGTTTTCATTCTTTGAACTTACTGTAAATGTCTTTTCTGCTGGATTAACACTAAAACTCACCTGATTAAACTTATCTGAGAAAACATTAGTATTTTTAAGAGTATTTACCATATCTTGCTTTAAAATAACCACCTCTGTCGTATATTCTTTGGGGATAATCTGTTTATAATCAGGGAAATTACCATTTATAAGGCGAGAAGTAAGGTAAATCTTGTCTGAAATGAAAGAAATCTGATTATTACTTAATTTTATGTCGATATTACCACCAACATACTCTAAAACCCTTATAATCTCCCCTATATTAGAAAGTGGTATCAAAATCGGTTCAAAATCGTCTATTTTATCCTTAATTTGTATAGTCTTTTCGGCTAACCTAAAGGAATCAGTAGAAACAAAGACTATTTTACTGTCATTATTATAAATATATACACTTGAAAGCTCTTGCTTGATAGATGATATAGAAGCGCTATACCACACTGATTTGAGACCATTTATGAAATCTATGGCTTTAATATTGATGTTTTTACTACTTTCTACTGTTGGAAGTGTTGGAAAGTCGTCATGAGGTACTGTTTTGATAAGAGCATTGTTAGAATCTGTAGAAACTACCAAATTATTGTTCACAACTTCCAGATTTACTTTATTTGAATTATAAAGTGTCGAAACGAGCCCATGGAGGACCGAGCCCGATACTGCCACTGTACCCTCACGATGGACCTTACACTGTACTTCTATTTCTACACCTAAGTCTAAGTTTGTAGAACGTATGAAGAACTTGTCACCCTTAGCCTCTAGTAGTAAGTTATTCAAAACAGGTAGCGTTAAGTTTTTACCACTGATCTTTTCAGCAACTGCTATACTTTCTACTAAATTTTCTTTTGTGCATTCTATTTTCATATTTTATTAGTTATAGTTTATTTGTATTAATTTACTTTATTACTATTACTATTAGTGCTGTGGATATGTGCATAACTTTCTCTTTTATATATTCTTAAACGCACTTTACTTGTTTCTAATCCACATTTTCTTGTTAGTAAGTTCTGTATAAAATGTTTTCTACTGTAGGATAACTTTCTTGTTTTTAATATTCGTTTTTTTACTGAATACTTATACAAAGTTTATACATAATTTTATACAGAACTTATTCACAACCTTATCCACATTAACTCAACATCGCTCTGATCTGCTCGACCTCTTTTATGAGCATACTATCCACTTTCAAATCGTTCTTAATCTTTTCACATGAGTGAATAACTGTCGTGTGGTCTCTCCCACCGAGCTTCTGCCCGATAGTAGGGTAAGAAACGTTAAAGTCTTCTCTAAGTATGTACATTATGAGTTGTCTTGGCTTCACAACTTCTTTCACACGAGTCTTTTTGTAAATAATATCTTCTTCTAAATTGTAAAACTCTGCAACTTGCTTGATAACATCTTTTACAGAAACAGATTTTTTAGGTTTTACATTGTTTTTGATAAGATTCTTCACGTCACTTAATGTAAGGACTTTACTTTTGAGTTGTGACTGGCAGATTATAGAGTTAAGGATGCCTTCTAGCTCACGAATGTTGCCCTGGATGTTTGTAGCAAGGTAGCTCACCACCTCGTCGCTTATGATCAATTTGTTTTGTTGTGCTTTGAGCTTAATGATAGCCATACGAGACTCACTGTCAGGAGACGGTATGTCTATGATCATACCTGCAGAAAACCTTGATTTTAAGCGGTCTTCTAGGTTTGGTATGAAGTTGGGGTGCTTGTCAGATGAGAAAATAATCTGTTTGTTGTCATCGTAAAGTGAGTTAAATAAATGGAATAACTCTTCACGAGTCTTGTCCATGTTTGAGAGGAATTGGATGTCGTCCAATATAAGAACATCGTACTTTCTATACTTTTCTTTAAAAAGCGTGTTCACTTTATTGCTTCGCACAGCACTTATGTAGTCTGTCGCAAACTTTTCTGAGGTAGTGTAGAACACTTTTGTGTTTGGATTCCTCTTCTTAAGCTGATTCCCTATTGATTGGATAAGGTGTGTCTTACCGTGACCTGAGCCACCGTAAACAAACAGTGGGTTGTACACTATCCCCGGTTTTTCCACAACTGCTTGTGACGCAGCATGTGCTAATTCGTTAAATGAACCGACGACGAATGTGTCAAAGATGTACCTCGGGTTTAGATTGTCTTCTTTATTGATATAAAAATCACTTAAAGGTAATTCTTTGTTAACATTATGCTTGATTTCCCCGCCCTCCTCTTTCTTGTCGTCTTTTTTTATTACGTATTCAAGTCCGCGAGCACTTGGGACGAAGTTTCTTAGGATTTTTAGTATTGTTTTGTGGTATTTCTTGTAAAGCCAGTCTTTTACGAATGCATTCTCTACACTTAGGTACACCATGTCGTCTTCTACCTTTATGACGTGGGTGTTTTTAAACCATGTACTGAAGTTTGCTTTAGATATTTCAAGTTCTATGTCAACGAGGGTGTTTTCCCATAATGCTTTTACGTCTACTTCGTCTATTACATTTTCGTTGATAGTTTCATTCATAAATTTTTTAGAAAATTAAAAAGATTACCTTCATTATATAGTTATAAGAAAAAAATGTAACTTGATATAAATCATAATATATGTTAATAATATGTTAGTAACGTGTGTATAAGTATTTAGTATACGTATAAGTATACGACTACGAATATGGAAGAAGTATCTATAAAAATACGAAAATTTACAGATTTAAAGGTTTGGAAAGAAGCACATGTTTTTGTTATAGAAATATATAAAATAACAAAAGAGTTTCCTTCTGAGGAAAAATTTGGTTTAATAAGCCAGATGCGCAGATGCGCTGTTTCTATTACTTCTAATATCGCAGAGGGTTTTGGTAGAAATACAGCTAAAGATAAGGTTAGATTCTATTCTATAGCTAAAGGGTCATTGTTTGAACTACAAAGCCAGCTATATATAGCTAAAGACCTTGATTTTATTAAAGAAGATTACGTAAACAGTTCTGAAGAGAAGATCGAATTAATATCGAAATTAATTTCAGGATTGATAAAATCGGCTATGGATAAGGCTTAAAATACTATATACACATACTAAATACTCATACTAAATACTCATACTAAAAACTATGTCAAAAACATATAAACCAAAAGTAAGAAAAAGAGCAAAAACTCACGGATTCCTAGTGAGGGGTAGAACTTCTGGAGGAAGAAATGTGATTGCTCGCAGACGAGCTAAAGGGCGAGCTAAGCTGGCTGTATAAAGAAAACCCGCCGAGGCTTGCCTCGGCGGGTTTTAACTATAAATATGACTAAAATCAATATAAAACAGTTGTTTTCAGAGGTTTTGAAGAAAGGGAAAGGTTCTCACTCCCCTCATATGTCTATAAAAGTGCTTTCCGTACCTGAAATCGGCAAAAGTGCCTTTTATTTTGTCGTTTCTGGGAAAATCATCAAAAAGGCGGTGAAACGTAATCTATTTAAGCGCCGAGGGCGGCATATATCTCGCTCTGTAAAGACAAAAGACAATCATATAGCTATATTCTTCGCCAAAAAAGGCGCCGGAAACCTAGAGCACGCTGATTATAAAGCGGAAATACTTGATTTAATGAAAAAAGCAGGGATTTTAGCGTAAAACACTTGACATTTTGTGGCACTGTAGTATCGTTCTCTCAGAAGTAGGAAATCTTGGAAATTGACAATCAATAATCAAATAACCTTTTGGGGAGAGTGTAAGCTATGGAAAAGGAAAATAAAAGTACAAAATCCACTAAGACGTTAAGTAATATAGCAAAGCAGGAGTGGGTAAAGGACCCTAAGTACGAACAGTCACGTGAGAATGTTGAAAAATCTCTAGAGAGTCTTTTAGGTCTTGCTAAGAAGTATAAAAAAAGCATCTTTACAGGAGGGCACTTAAGGGAAATTCTTGAGGTTTGGGAGGAAGCGAGACATTATGTCGTGGTTGTGGGTATAGTCTTTGGGCCGTGTGAGTATAAAGATGACAATGAATACATAGAACTAGAGGAGAGCTTCAGAGCTATTTCAGTATTTAGGGATTTTGTCGAATACGCATTTGATCCGAAGAATAATGAAAAAAATCGACATCTCAGCACAAATCTTTATAAACTAAGAATAATTCTTGGTAACCAGTAAAAAGGAGGAGGATTAAATGAGTGTTTTAAAGAGCCACAGGATATAAGAAAATCCTGTGGCTTGTCTTTTTATTAAAAATTTGCCAGATATGGCAATATGTGTTATATTTAGGGTCTAATTAAGCTAATAAATTAAATATGTTAATACCAACAGTTATAGAAAAATCACAATTTGGAGAAAGAGCTTTTGATATCTACTCTCGCCTACTTAAAGAGCGAATAATCTTCCTAAGTGGACCCATTGAAGACGACACAGCGAATATTGTCATAGCTCAGCTACTATTTTTACAATCTGAAGACCCAAAGAAGGATATTTCACTATATATTAACTCTCCAGGAGGCTCCATTACTTCAGGGATGGCTATTATGGATGCAATGAATCATATAAAGCCGGATGTTTCCACTGTGTGTGTTGGTATTGCAGCTTCAATGGGCTCTTTATTGCTTTCAGCTGGTAAGAAAGGTAAGAGATACATTCTTCCGAATGCTGAGGTCATGATTCATCAACCGTGGGGTGGTGTACAAGGTCAAGCGACTGATATTGATATTACAGCAAGACATATCCTAAGTACTCGCGATAGACTAAATAAGATTTTGGTTAAAAATACAGGTAAAACTCTTAAAGAAATAGAAAAAGACGTAGAAAGAGACTTCTATATGAGCTCAGACGATGCTAAGAAATACGGCATTGTAGATGAGGTTTTGAAGTAAAAACCAACATAAAAACGCAAAAATACCTCGTTTCTGCAAGAAACGAGGTATTTTTGCGTTTTAGCTCAAATCGTGGTAAAGTACTTACGTACAACTCATGTACAATTATTTTAAAAATTAAATTTGAAACTTCGTTAGTTAATTGATTTATGCAGTATTTTCGGAAAGAAAAACAATCATCGTTAAAAAATCTTAAATATAGTCACAGAAAACCACTTGTGTGTTTTTGTGCAAGCAATTAAATCGCGACTAGCGGGGCTTCCGCTTATATGTCATTAAAAATAGTATTAGTACTGCTATCTCTTGCAGGAGTAATCGGAATCGCTTTCGGTTATTTCTTGCGTTGGATAATTTCTTTAGGAAAGAAAGGTTCTATGGAGCTGGAGATCAAGCAAATGATGCTTGAAGCAAAAGAGGATTCAAAAAGAATCACAGCAAGTGCAGAACAAAAAGCCAAAGAAGCGATACAGGAATTAAAAGTTGAATTAAAAGGAAAAGAAGAGCAAGCGCAGAAGAATGAAGACCGACTTATCAAGAAAGAAGAGTTCTTAGACAAACGGCAAGTTGATATTGATAAGGAGGTAGTAAGTATTAAGAAAAAAATAGAAGATGTGAGGTCTGTAAAAGAGAGAGTGGATGAAATGGATAAAGTAAAGCACGCAGAACTTGAAAAGATTTCAAAACTTACGACAGAAGAAGCGAAAGAAGAGCTTCTTAGTATGGCAGAGAAGGAATACGAAGCAGACATCCTTACACGAATACAAAAAGTAGAAGTTGCCGGTAAAGAAGTGCTAGAAAAGAAAGCAAAAGAAATACTAACGTCTGCAATACACAGGCTTGGTAATGCAGTACCTGCTGATGTGATGTCTACAAATGTAAGTTTGCCGTCTGACGAAATAAAAGGAAAGATTATTGGTAAAGAAGGAAGGAATATTAAAGCCTTTGAAAAGGCTACAGGCGTGGACGTGATAATAGACGACACACCAGGTGCTATAACCATCTCTTCATTTGACCCTGTAAGGCGTCAGGTGGCTCGTGTAGCACTTGAAACCTTGATCATAGACGGTAGGATACAACCAGCAAAGATAGAGGAGGTAGTAGAGAAATCAAAAGAAGACGTTAATAAGATAATTAAAGAAAAGGGAGAGCAGGCTGTGTTTGAAGTCGGTGTACTTGGTCTTGACCCACGAATAATTTCTATTTTGGGGCGATTATTCTTCCGTACAAGTTATGGGCAGAATGTTTTGCAACACTCAATAGAGATGGCGCACATCGCAGGCATGCTTGCAGAAGAGCTTGGCGCAGATGTAGCTGTCGCAAAGGCGGGAGCACTACTTCACGACCTTGGTAAAGCTGTGGACCATGAAGTACAAGGTACGCATGTAGAGATCGGACGAAGGATCTTACAAAAGTTTGGAGCCAATGAAGAAATAATAAAAGCAATGCAGTCGCATCATGAAGAGTATCCGTACGAGACAACCGAGTCTGTCATCGTACAAGTTGCAGACTCTATCTCAGGTGGACGCCCTGGTGCGCGTCGTGATTCAGTAGAGAATTATTTGAAACGACTTGAAGAACTAGAAGCAATCGCAAACACACACAAAGGTGTAGAGAAGTCTTATGCGATTCAAGCAGGGCGTGAAGTGCGTGTGTTTGTAACACCAGAGAAAGTAACAGACTTAGAAGCAAAAAACATGGCGAAAGACATAGCCCACAAAATAGAAGAGGATCTAAAGTACCCAGGAGAGATAAAAGTGAACGTTATACGTGAATCACGGTCAGTAGAATACGCACGGTAGTATTTTACGGAAGAAGGACTTTCCTCGGCGTAACGAAGTGGAGCGGAGGAGGGTCCTTGGGGAGTAAAATAGGTTTTCCACAGATATCTCATAGGGTATTGCTTAAATAGTGGCTTACTATATAATTATCTAGTAAGTAATAAAACGGTCGAGTTTAGAAGTACATAAATTCACACCATTACATAATATGAATAAAGCAATAATTGCAGAAAAAGTTCATGAAATGCTTGGAGGTACAAAGGTTCAAGCAGAAAAGGCAGTTGATATGGTAGTTGATTCTGTCGTAGAAGGCCTAAAAGGCGGTGACGAAGTGTCACTAGCAGGTCTTGGGATTTTCTCAACAAAAATGCGAGCAGCTCGCCAAGGGCGAAACCCTCGTACAGGAGAAAGCATTCAGATTCAAGCAATGCGAATTCCTAAGTTCAGAGCAGCAAAAGCTCTAAAAGACGCAGTAAAATAAAGTTTTTCTCTAGAGGAAACAACAAAACCCGCCAATCTGGCGGGTTTTGTTGTTTATTATACTAATACTGTTAAAAATCTTAAAAATCTGTTATTATTCATATCAATGCGGGTATAGTTTAGTGGTAGAGCGACTGCCTTCCAAGCAGTAAACGGGAGTTCGATTCCCCCTACCCGCACAGATAAAAAACAAAATCCATCGCCAAAGCGATGGATTTTGTTTTTGACTATGCTGTTGCTTCGTCAGTTGCTTCAGGAGCTGCAGTTTCTGCACCTTCTGTTGCAGGAGCATCTGTATTTTCTACAGCTTCTCCTTCTACGTTTGTGTTCTCTTCCATAAAATCTATTTTATTAAAGCTCAAATGTGCCTAAAAGACGTATTTAAACTTGCTTATAAACAAACAAAAACTCAGGGAAACCCTAAGTTTCTATACCCTATAGTATACACGAATGGAAATATTTGTCAATACCCCACGATATTTATGAGGCATAGTCAATCTCTTATAAAACAATGGTACAATACAAATAAGACTATGAAATCAACCGTTTATTTTATTTTAATGGGGGCTGTGGTAATACTTTTGGCTGCTTTCTTCTATGCGCCAAACGAGGTAGCTTTTGAAGCGGTGGAAAAACCAAATATAGACACCTTAGAATCCTTCGACGAAGCTCAGGATAAGAAGGTTTTGGTAGAAGAAGAGGTCCAGGAGGTGGAAGAGGTTGTAAAAACTGAGCAAATAATAGAAGAAATACCTGTCGTAGAAGAAAAGGTTGAGATAATAGCAGAGATACCAGAGGAGGTCATGACAGAGCAGGTAGAGGTCGTGCAGGCAGAAGAAGTCCCTCAATTATCGTTCTCAACTATCAATGAAGTTACTAGAGATGCGCTTGTAAATATTTTTTGTACTACAAAAAGCGGCGGCTCGTTTAAACCAATTACAGGAAGTGGAGTTGTCATAGACGAACGAGGAATTATCCTTACTAATGCGCACGTGGCACAGTACTTTTTACTTAAAGATTATCTTGTAGAAGATTTTATTAATTGCGTTGTGCGTTCAGGCTCTCCTGCTCGACCACTTTACAAAGCAAAGCTTGTCTTCATATCGCCGTCATGGGTAAAGGAAAATGCAAACGGTATTATTCAGCAAGAGCCTAAAGGTACAGGAGAGAATGACTTTGCACTTTTACTTATAACAGGACGCACAGACCCTACAAAGACTATTCCAGAAAAATTTTCTTTCATTCCTTTGCTTTATGATACTAGCAACGTCGCCATAGGAGACAATGTCCTGCTTGCAGGTTATCCAGCTGGTTTTCTAAGTGGTATCGTAATATCTAGAAATTTATATATAAGTTCTGCAGTAACACAGATCATGGAAGTGTTTACTTTTAGAGACGGCACATTAGACCTGTTTTCGCTAGGTGGCAGCGTGGTAGCACAGCAGGGTTCTTCTGGTGGCGCTGTAGTAAACGACAAAAACGAACTAGTTGGAATCATCGTGACAAGTACTGTCGCGGAAAATACAGGTGACCGTGACTTACGTGCGATCACTATAGAACATATAAATACAAGCTTTACAAAAGAAATGATATTTAATCTGCAGTCTTTGCTTATTGGGGACGTCTCTGCAAAAGCAGATATATTCAATGAGAACATAGCACCTCTTCTCACGCAGTTGTTGGTAGATGAGTTAGATAAGTAATTATTTTGCTACGAAAAGTTTTTGAGTTGGGTATGCAAACTCTATTCCTTCGCTTTCAAACGCTTCCATAAGAGCAAGGTTGAATTTTTCTTGAGCGTCCATGTATGTGTTGTAGTCCCCCGTTGTTATGTTGTAGACAACTTCAAAATTAAGAGAGAAATCCCCAAGTTGTTTAAAATGAACCCTACTAAGTTCTGTATTTTCTAAATTGTTAAAAATATTTTTTACTATTTGTTTTATATTTTTTATTTTCTCTATTGGAGTCTCATAAAGTATCCCAAAAGAAGAAACTACTCGCCTCTTTTCCATCTTTTTGAAGTTTTGTACGCGCGCACCTGTGAGTTCGTTGTTTGAGATCACTATCTCCTCTCCTTGGAGCGCTCTTATGCGAGTAGTTTTGATGCCGATCTTCTCTACGGTTCCGCTGTGACTTCCTGACACTATAAAGTCCCCTATTTGGAATGGCTTATCAAAGTAAATCGCAAACGAACTGAAAAGGTCAGACAAAATATTTTGAAGTGCAAATGCTATTGCGACACCTCCGATACCAAGCCCTGCGATGAGAGATGTAACATCAATCCCTAGGTTTGAAAGTATAAGTAAAAGCCCTATTGCCCAAAGCAAGAACTTTGCTATCATATTTACATATATGATAGCTGCTTTTGTGCTCGGATTATCCTCTTTGGTGAATTTTTTATTAAGTATGTAGTTAAGTAGTATTTGAACAGCTTTGATGATCTGATACACAGCCCAAATGACCAAAATACCGCTTATAGCCTTCGTAGCAAGTACGCTTAGGGTTAAGAACTTAACTGCAAAGAAAAACGCTAAGAACCAATAAAACGAAGGTCTTAGGCTCTTTGTGATATCTATAAGAGTGTCGTCTATGTCTGTCTTGGTCTTTTTGGCTAGCTTCCCTAGTCTTTTTAGGATTATGTACTGAATAGCCTTGAAAGCTATGAGTAGGATTATGAAAAGCCCTAAAGCTTTAGCATAATCAAGTACTGAATTACCTAGGTATTGCGTCGCGAAATTGATATTTTCTATAAAATTAGTCATATTTACGTATTTATTGACATATTCTATAATATATTGCGGTATTTTGCAAATACCCTATTTATACACAAAACCCTTGACACCATATTGGAGTATGTGATATGGTAGTACCTTCATAGTACATTACAGTTGAATATTACATAGGTCCGCCACGACCACAATCAGAATCTTATAATTGATTATATTTTCTTAACATAGTATCTACAATAAGGAGTTGGTTTTATGACGACAGGAACAAAAAAGAACAGATTGAAAAAAACATTATTTGCAGGTATTCACAACAGTGATCTGAAAGATCAAATTGAAGCTATCGCTTCAGGTAAATTTGATACAGTCTTTGTAGAAACCACAGGTGAAGGTAAAGGTCTGTTAAAAACGGACGCGATTAACACTATCGATGCTATCATGCTTGACATAAGTGCTTGGCCTGGGCTTGATATCGATATCAAGGATGTCGCAAAAGCTTCTGGTGGTTTCGTCACACTTCTTTCCAGGTCTCTGGATGCTAAAACGCCCGTGATTGTTACTTGCAAAGATGCCGGCAAAGAAGATGTTGAAAATCCGGTTATGGATCTCATCAATAAGATGATAGGTCACAAAGGTAATGAAAATGTCACAGTAATAGGGCCGATTATCGTAAATGACCTGCCTACATTACTCGACAAGGTTCTGGATAAGACCAACTTCGAGTCAAAGATTGTAACAGATGAAGTTGAGGCGTCAGCAAAAGAGCAGCCAGCAAACGTTTAATGTAGTTGGGATTTAATCCCTTTTCAAAATGGTCTGGCGGACCTTATGTAATTGTAGTTATAAACCCT
Source organism: bacterium (assembly GCA_018648925.1). Taxonomy (GTDB): domain Bacteria; phylum Patescibacteriota; class Minisyncoccia; order Phycocordibacterales; family UBA2163; genus UBA2163. Next base: position 11,757 of record JABGQE010000006.1, read on the forward strand.
TAGGAATTCAGCACGAATTCCGGGGGTTTTCTTTTATTTAATTTTCGGGGAGCCGAGAATCGAACTCGGGCCGCTCGGTCCCAAACCGAGTACACTACCACTATGCTACACCCCGTACAATGTTTATTAGTATAAGTTATTTCTTCAATAAACTCAATGTCTTTTATATAACTATGTCCTCTAAGAAGTTCACTCGCGCCTTTTTATTGGACATGTCTAGGTATATAGCTATTACATCAAACTGCCATTCTATGTCGTCATTCCCCTTTTCAAGTAAATAGGTCTGTATAGTTCTAGACAAGCGCTTTAGTTTCCACGGATGTATATTATCCTCTGGCCTATAGGTATCTGTTCCACGTGTAACATCAACTAATGTTTTACATGAAACAGTTTTAACTTCTATAAATCTCACGATTTCCCTGTCCTGAGCTTTGTCGAAGGATTTGGCGATAATGTCTATTTCTCCCCACTTTTTCCAATAATTCCTCTCAACTATCTCAAATCCATGTTTCATAAGGAACCTACAAGCCACATTTTCACCAATTTCCCCCACTTTTTGCTTATCTGTCTTAGATCCCATAAGATTTAATGTTACATGTGTAACTTATTGAAGATGTTTCACGTGAAACATCATTATGTGTTTATTGTGTCTATTATATGACCTTTTGTCTTTAAAAAGCTATATTTTAAGCCCTGCCTGCCGGCAGGCAGGCGTATTTTACTAAAAAGACGTGTAAATTAGCTATTAGGCAACTTTGTCCCTTATACACATGTCCACAGTTTTATCCACAGTTATGCACAGGATAGTGTTGTTTCTAGCTAATCTTATAAGACTTAAAGGGCAGGACATTAAGGACGTTCTGGCCTGCACTGAGCTTGTCGAAGTGTGCACCCGGCAGGATTCGAACCCACAACAACTGATCCGAAGTCAGTCATGATATCCATTTCACCACGGGTGCTATGTAATATATTATATAGTATTTATGCGTAAAAACATAGATTTTGAAATAAAACAATAAAAAGATATAATAAACATATTGCGGGTATAGTTTAGTGGTAGAACACGTCCTTGCCAAGGATGAAACGGGAGTTCGATTCTCCCTATCCGCACAGATTTGTAATCATTAAAGAATTAATGTCAAAAATTGATAAATTTAATATACCGAAAGAGGTTTCACATGTAACAAAAACCATAGAAAACGCTGGTTTTGAGGCGTATATTGTCGGTGGTTGTGTGAGAGACTTACTTATAGGTAAAGCTCCTAAGGACTGGGACGTAACCACAAATGCAAAGCCAGAAGAGATAGAGAAGTTGTTTGATAACACTTATTATAATAACGATTATGGCACAGTAGGAGTGGTAAACGATGACGTAGAGGACGAAACCCTTAAGGTTGTTGAAGTAACTCCTTACAGGCTAGAGTCAGAGTACTCAGATTCTAGAAGACCAGACTCCGTAGAGTTTAGCGATTCTATTGAACATGATCTTAAAAGACGTGACTTTACAATCAATGCAATTGCGTACAACGAGAGTAAAGGACAGATTATTGATTTACATGAAGGTCAAAAAGACATAGATAGTAAGACTGTGAGGGCGATAGGGGACCCAGATGTACGTTTTAGTGAAGATGCTCTTAGAATACTCCGTGCAATACGTATTTCTGCTGAATTAGGCTTTAAAATAGAAGAAAAGACTAAAGAATCTATAAAAAAAGACGCTAAAATGCTAGAAAAGATAGCAAAAGAGCGAATCAAAGACGAATTTGTAAGGATAATTATGTCAAATAAACCTATGGAGGCATTGGAATTAGCTCATGAAATGGAGGTTTTACAGTTTGTTGTACCTGAAATAGAAGAGGGAATTGGTGTGAAGCAAAACCAAGCTCACGCTTTTACTGTTTGGGAACATAATCTACGCTCCGTTCAGCATGCCGCAGAGAAAGGTTGGTCTTTAGAGATAAGGCTATCAGCTTTATTTCATGATATAGCAAAACCAGCAACAAGTAGGTGGTCTGACGAGAAGAAAGACTGGAGTTTTCATGGTCATGATGTAGTTGGCGGAAGGATGACAAAGAAAATACTAGAAAGACTTAAGTTTCCTAAAAAACAGGCAGAGAAAATAGTAAAACTTGTTCGTTGGCATTTGTTTTTCTCTGACCCTGACCAAATAACACTCTCTGCTGTAAGAAGAATGGTTAAAAACGTAGGAGAAGAGAATATATGGCACCTTATGGATGTAAGAGAGAGCGACAGGATAGGTATGGGAAGGCCAAAAGCGAATCCCTATAGGCTTAGAAAGTATAGGTCAATGATAGAAGAGGCTCTTCGAGACCCAGTGTCTGTAGCAATGCTCAAAATTGACGGCGCGAAGATTATGGAGGTTACACGTGAAACAGCAGGGCCTAAGATAGGCTTTATATTGCACGCTCTTTTAGAAGAAGTGCTTGATGACCCTAAGCTTAATACTGCCGAATATCTTGAAGAAACATCTAAAAAACTCATTAAATTAAGTGAAACAGAGCTTAAAAAGCTAGGGGATAAAGGAAAAGATAAAAAAGAAGAGGTAGAAGAGAAAGAAATAGCGGGCTTGAGAGGGAAGCATTGGGTAAAATAAAAAACACCTACAGAGTGCCACTAAAAGTAATGATACTGTGCAGATGTTTGATGGGGAGACATGGCTTGGGAGAAGCCATAAAAATGGGATGTGACCGGGGAAAGTCACAAAGAAAGAAAGTCTAAGTTTCTAATTCAATTTCAATAATTATGTAGTGTATAAAATATCTCTTTTACACAAATGTTTTATAAAGTTGAGGATATATATACCCACAAAAAACATAATTTTAAATTAGAACTTATAATTGTTTGAAGAACATCGTCGGGTCTGATGTAATAGTAGCACCTCTAAAAGACATGTAAAGGACATAGTTGGGGATAACTCAAGTAAGTGTCCTTTATAAAACATATTTATATAAAAAGTGTCTAATATAGCTTTATGCCAGTAGGTGCATGGTCAGAGCCATAAATGTCTGTGAGGATAAAAGCTGACTCTAACTTACTTTGTAAATCAGAACTTATAAAAAAGTAATCCAAACGCCAGCCGACGTTGCGGTCTCTAGATCTTGTTTTCATATCCCAATAACTATACGCATCTTTTTTGTTTGGATTGAGGTGTCGGAATGTATCTATATATCCGTGGCGCATTACTTCGTCTATCCATTCACGCTCTATGGGTAGGAATCCAGTATTGTCTTTATTTGCTTTGGGGCGTGCGAGGTCTATTTCTGTATGTGCTGTGTTCACATCGCCACAGAAGATTACTTTGTGGCCTGCCTTTTTTATTTTCTCTATATATTCTAAGAAAGCATCATAAAATTCTAATTTGTACTTTAATCTTTCTGGTCCTTGTCCTCCGTTAGGGAAGTAGCCAGTCATAAGTACAAAATCTTTAAAATATAAAGTTATAAGGCGTCCTTCTTGGTCAAGCTCTTCTATACCCATACCGTACACTACCTTCTCTGGTTTGATTTTAGTATATATAGCTACACCGCTGTATCCCTTTCTGGTTTTAGAGTAGTCAAAATACGAAGAGTATCCGTTTGCGTTTTTTAATTCATCTGTGAGCTGGTCTGGGTGAGCTTTTGTTTCTTGCAAGCAAAAGATGTCAGGATTTTCTGCTAGAAAGTCATTCCACCCGTCTTTTTTAGACATTGCGCGTATTCCGTTTACGTTCCAAGAGAGTATTTTCATATAATTTATTATATCAAATAATGCTCCTCAAGGACCCTCCTCCGCTCCATTACATTTCACCGAGGAAAGTCCTTCTCCCGCATTATTTTTTACGTCCTTTACCATGAAATGCTTTATGTATGTCACTTAAGTGTTTGTCAGTAACATGTGTGTAGACCTGCGTGGTGGCTATGTTTGCATGACCTAGTAATGCTTGCACGGAGCGTAGGTCAGCGCCGTTTTGGAGAAGATCGGTAGCGAAGCTGTGGCGGACAACGTGCGGAGTGACCTTTTTAGATATACCGGCTTTTATGGCACAGTGTTTTACAATTCGTTCTATTGAGCGAGAAGAAAGTCGTAGGGATTTTGCATTGGATGCGTTTTTACCAAACTGCACAAACATTGCTTCGTCCATATCTTTTCTTTTGTCTAAATAATTCCTTATAGCTTCTTTTGCAGTACTTGAGAGGAATACTACTCGTATCTTTTCTCCTTTTCCGCGCACAGAAAACTCATCTCTCTTTAAATCGATGTCATTGTTGAGTGAGCAAAGTTCTGATACACGAAGTCCTGTAGAGAAAAGCAATTCTAGTATCGCTTTGTCGCGTAAACTCTTTACATCAGTGGCATCAGGGGCCGCCAGCAGTCTTTCAAGGTCGTCTGAGGAGATAAGGTCAATGTCACGGTCGCCAACTTTTGCAAGCTCTATGCGTTCGGGGGAGAGTGAGTCTATCTCGCGTCTGCGGAGGAACTTAAGGAATGCACGAAGTGCTATGAGGTAGTAGTTTTGGGTCTTTTTCTTTAGGGTTTCATTTACACCTTCTGTTATAACCCCATTTTCTTGACGGTTGAGCCAAAGGCGGAACTTACGCACCACCTCGTCAGTGATGTTCTGAGGTTTCTTTATTTGGGTGAATTCAATGAAGCGCGAGAGGTATCTATCGTAGTTCTCTATAGTCTTTAAGCTCCTACCTTTCTCTATTTCAAGGTATTCAAGGAACTCACGCTTCATTTGTTCAATATTTTGCGACATATATGTATATTGTAGCAGAAAAGCTAGAATACTTGCAAAATGTGTGTATTCCTGCTATTATATGTAGGTTATGCTTACGAAGAAAAAGAAGGAAAAATCAATAAAAGAGGCGCAAGTTCACGACAAAGACACTGGATCTCCTGAAGTACAGGTTTCTATCCTTACAAAGAGGATCACCGAACTTACAAAACACCTCAAGAAAAACAATAAAGACAAGCACCCGCGAAGAGGGCTTTTAAGTATGGTTGCTGCTCGCAGAACACATTTAAAATATTTAGAGAAAAAGGACAAGAAGCGATACGGCACTATTTTGAAGAAACTCGGTCTAAAGAAATAAGAAACGTAAAGCATACGTTTTTTATTTTTTCTTATTAAGCATACGACGAAAAGTAGTTCTACTGCTTTTCATTTACATTTTTAGTATTTAATTTTACAATTTTAATATGTCAGTTATAAAACACAAAAATCAGCGCGTCGGTATTTTTATAGATACACAAAATCTTTACCACAGCGCAAAGAACTTATACAAAGCAAAAGTAAACTTCGGCAACGTTATAAAAGACGCACTTGCAGGAAGAGATCTTATACGTGCAAGCGCATACGTAGTTACTACAGAGTCAGGGGAGGAGAACAGCTTTTTTGAAGCATTAGGAAAGCTTGGTATTGAGATCAAGAGTAAAGAACTTCAAATATTTTTCGGTGGCGCTAAGAAAGCCGACTGGGATGTAGGTATTGCTATAGACGCAGTCTCTATGGCGTCAAAGCTTGACGCTGTGATCTTAGCAACTGGCGACGGCGACTTCATACCGCTTGTTGAGTATTTGAAAATGAAAGAAGGATGTCAGGTGGAAGTAATTTCATTTGGTAAATCTTCTTCAGGCAAACTCCGTGAAGCAGTAGACGACTTTATTGATATGTCCGATAATCCAAAAAGGTATCTAATGGGGTATAGAGGTAGATAGTACGAGTATTTAGTATAGGTATGTGTATGAAAGACGAATATAATTTGTTAGAATAATTCTAATGGAGGACAATAATCTAAATCCTAAAAATTCTCAAACACAAGACACCACGCCTGACAATTTACCAGGCGTGGAAATTACTGATTCCAGTGAGGTGACACAGCAAATTTCTCAAAAAGCTCCTGCAGAAAGTCTGCAAAAAGAAGTAGCAAAGATGGGTTTAAAAGATGAAGTTATTAGCGACAATCTAGAGGACGTTATAAAATCAGCCCCAGTTCCGCCAGCTTTAGACAAAGCGTCAGATGAGGTGGCCGAGACCCCAACCCTAGAAGACATTATGGAGGGAGCTGTGCCTATCTCTAAAGATGTTGTGTCAGAGACGAAAGAGGTTGTAAATGAAAGAGAAACAAAAGTAACTACAGAAGGTGTAGGTAAAGATTCTAAGCTAGAATTATTGCGTACATACAAAGGGGATCTCGCGAAAGTTATGGGAACAAGGGAGGGTTCTTTGGTAGGTATTGCATCTGCTGAGAGTGATAAGCGTCACAAAATAGGACAAGCAAACTCTAAAGTAACAGAAGGCAAAACAAATCCTAAAGGAAGTTTTGCAAAAAAAGTCGGGATTATTATATTAAGCACTGTGCTTGTTGTGTTGGGAGCAGGGTCAGTATTTTATTTCTATGGGAAAAGTAATGTAGACATAATCACGCCTGATTCTAAAATAGCGTCAATTATTTTTGCAGACGAAGATTTTGAATTTAACATAACAGATTTATCAAAAAGACAAATCTTAAATGAATTAACTTCTATAAAAGACCGTACAAGACTTTCAATAGGACGCATCCAGAATATATTTTTTACAGAATCTTTTATAGACGAAGAAGGTTTTGAGAAAAGCTCATTAGTTAGTACTAGTAATTTCTTAGATGCTATTAAAGTAAATGTCCCGACATCATTCTCACGGTCTCTAAGGCCAGAGTTTATGGTTGGGGTACATGTGTTTGATGGAAACCAACCATTTATAATACTTAGGACAAGTTTCTATGAAAACGCTTTCGTCGGGATGCTTGAATGGGAAGTAAATATACAAGACAATCTGTCACCGTTGTTTGATTCTGGTAAAAGAGTCAGCGCACTTCCTACAGGAAATGCAACCAGTACTTCAGGATTTAAATCACAAGTATTTAGTGACTCTATTATTAAAAACAAAGATGCCAGAGTTCTTAAAAATGAAAAAGGAGAAGTATCTATAATCTATTCTTTTATAGACAAGCAGACAATCATTATAACAACAAATGAAAATACTTTTAGTGAGGTCTTTACAAGATTAACCTCATCTAGGACGCTCAGATAGGTGTTGAGATCTTCGTAATTTTCTGATAATATATTATATATGGAAACAATAGACACAAAATATTTTAAAGAAAAATTAGAAGAAGAGCTTAAGGTTTTAACCGAAGAGCTTGAAAAGATAGCTAGGATTAACCCTCTAAACCCTAACGACTGGGAGCCTATTCCTGCAGTTATGGACACACTTGAAGCAGATAAGAACGAGGTTTCAGACAGGATAGCGGCATTTGACCAAAACACAGCCTTAGTTAAAGACCTTGAATTAAGATTTAATAATACAAAAAGTGCACTTCAAAAGATTGAAGACGGTAAGTACGGAATATGCGAAGATACTAATGAGCAGATATCAGTAGCGAGACTTGAAGCAAATCCATCAGCACGAACTTGCGCAGATGTAGGAAAGCAAGAATAAATTTATAAATAAACAAAATAAAACAAAAACCACTAGCTTAAACTAGTGGTTTTTGTTTATAATTAACTCAATGAGTACAAAAAACTTTGCAAAAGTTTACAGTGCGCAGACGACACTACTTTCTGCGCAGATTATTGATATTGAAGTTGATCTTTCAAAAGGTTTACATAGTTTTACTGTAGTAGGACTTCCTGATAAGGCTGTGGAGGAGTCGCGCGACAGAGTTTCCGCAGCTATAAAGAATTCTGACTACAAGTCACCTAAAGTTAAGAATCAAAAAGTCGTCATCTCTCTTGCACCTGCTGATATTAAAAAAGAAGGACCAGTGTTTGATCTAGGCATAGCACTTGCATACCTGCTATCGTGCGATGACATAAAGTTTGACCCAGAAGATAAGCTTTTTTTAGGTGAGCTTTCTCTGGATGGATATTTAAGGAAGATAAACGGCGTATTACCAATAGTACTTGAAGCTAAGAAGCAGGGATTTGAAGAAGTTTTTCTGCCATATGAAAATGCCGAAGAAGGTGCGCTTATAGATGGTATTAAAATATACGGTGTTAAAAGTTTGAAAGAAGTAATAGAACATCTAGATGAGAAACAGACAGAAAATAAGCTCATAGAACAAGAAAAGAAAACAGAAGCTAAGACTACAAAAGTAGATTATCTGATTGATTTTGGCGATATTAAGGGGCAAGAGAGGGCAAAGCGCGGGTTAGAAATTGCTGCAGCAGGTGGGCATAATATCGCTATGTACGGCCCACCAGGGACAGGTAAGACCATGCTAGCAAAAGCATTTTGCCATATTCTGCCAGAGCTTTCGTTTGATGATGCACTAGAGACCACTTCTATACACTCCATTGCAGGAACTTTGAACGAAACGCTTATGACCAAGCCGCCCTTTAGGACACCTCATCATACTGCATCGCATGTGGCGATAGTCGGTGGAGGCACGATACCAAAACCAGGGGAGATAACTCTCGCACATAGAGGAGTACTCTTCCTAGACGAGTTTCCAGAGTTTGAGAGGAGGGTGGTAGAGGCTCTTAGGCAACCACTTGAGGACAGAGTGATAAGTATCTCACGTGCGAAGGGGACAGCGCTTTTCCCTGCGAGTTTTATATTAGTAGCAGCGATGAATCCGTGTCCATGTGGCAACTTCGGAAGCAAACGTCGGTGTATCTGTTCACATATGGCGCTTGAGAGGTATAAAAGAAAAATTTCAGGGCCAATAATAGACCGTATAGATATGTGGATTGAAGTAGCGAACATTTCTCACGAAAAACTTTCAGAAGATGCAGGTGAAAACAGAGAAAGCGAAAGGATAAAAGAGAACATTTTAAAGGCGCGTAGTGTTCAAAAAGAAAGATTCATAAATACAAATAAAAGAGTACAAACAAATAGCGAGATGAACAGCAAAGACTTGTCTAAGCTTGTTAAATTAAAAGACGATGCACAGAAAAGTCTGAACACCGCTGCACGTAATATGGATTTGTCTCCGCGTGCATATCATAGGGTTATCAAGCTCTCCCGCACTATTGCTGATTTAGACAAGAGTACAGATGTAGAAGAGAGTCATATTCTAGAAGCACTTCAGTACAGACCTAAACAGGTAAATGAATAAATAAAACCCCTAGGTTAAACCTAGGGGTTTTATTTTAATTTATCTAAAAAGGATTCTTAGCGCCGCGGATTTCAAAGTGAACGTGAGGCCCAGTTGAACGGCCGGTTGAGCCGACATAACCGATAACTTGTCCTTGTACTACGTGTTGTCCAGAGTAAACGATGTTGCTTGAGTTGTGAGAGTAAAGTGTTTGTGTGCCATTACTGTGTTTTATAACAATATATTTTCCATATCCACCGTTCCATCCAGAGCCTCTACTTATAATCACATCACCTGATGCAGAAGCTAGTACTGGTGTACCGACAGGTGCTGCATAATCAACCCCATTGTATCCATGTAGTCCTTGTGAGCGTCGTCCAGCTGTAAGAGGTTTGATGTAGTAACCACTGTATGAAGGGCCGTTTGACCCTCTTATGACAGTACCTGCGGCAGAATATTTAGGTGTCGCGATCTCACCACCTGGAACTACAACAACATCTCCAACAGCAATAGTTGATTCTAAAGTAAGATCGTTATACTGAAGTATTTCTTCGTAATCACCGTCATATTTCTTTGTAATACTTTTGACAGTCTCACCCTTCACTACAGTGTGCCGTACTCCTGTGATAGGAAGTATTACAAGTGTCTGCCCTGGTGTTATGAATGAACCTCGTTTGATGTCATTTGCCCAAATAATAGTATTTGTAGAAACACTAAACATCTTTGCAATCTGTGAGAGAGAGTCTCCTTCACGCACTACATATATGCTGATTTCATCAGATGACGCTGGTCGCTCTTCTATCTCTGCAAGTGTTCCAGATGGACCGATTTCAGAAAGTAGTGCTTCATCATCCACAATAGTTATTCCTCCGCCACCTTTTACTGGATTTGGGTCTATATTTAATGCTGCTCTAAGTACTGGCATTGTTTGTGAGTTATGCACACTAGCTGTAGCTATTCCTGCTTTTACTGGTGCTGAAAACAGGCTTGAAACAAAAGAAAATACCCCAGCATGAGCAAGTCCTGGAGTAGAGAGAGCACCTATGATAAATACAGAAAATACCACTTTTGTAGCTAAAAGTGTCCAAAATGATGTATTTTTCGCCTGATTCTTAGCGGATCTATAGGGAAGATCAGGGTCTTGTTTAGTGGGTATGATATGTTTATGTTTATAGCGACAATACTGAATTTTCTAGAATATGTGGCTTTGTTAAGCCATTAAGAAAACTGCTACCGTACGGCATTTCACTACTATACCCCCGTCAGATATAAAGTCAACGAGGTTATCCACCATGCCATAAACTGTGATATAGTACAGAAACATGCACTTAAAAGGACTAAATCCACAACAAAAAGAAGCAGTACTACATAAAGACGGCCCGCTTTTGATAATTGCGGGAGCTGGAGCAGGGAAAACCAAAACCATTACACACAGAATCCTTAATCTTATAAAAACAGGCACTGCGCCCGAGAATATTCTTGCAGTTACATTTACAAACAAAGCTGCAAAAGAAATGAAAGAGCGAGTGAGGGATTTGCTTGATAAAGACAAAGAGATTAATTTTCCGATATCTCAAAACTCATATCCTTTTGTTGCGACATTTCATGCTCTTGGTGTAAAGATACTTAAAGAGAATGCGCGTGTGCTAAATACTACGAGACATTTCAAAATCTTTGATAGGAACGACTCTATACGTGCTATTAAAGATGCACTTAAGAAATTTGATTATGACCCTAAGCAATATCCGCCAAAAAAGATATTAAGTATAATTTCCAAACAAAAAGGTGACGCAATATCATTAAAAATGTACGAAGGTAATGTCGGCAACTCATATTTCCCCAAAATAGTTGCACAGGTCTGGAATGAGTATGAAAAAGCTTTGCATACAGAAAAAGCGTATGACTTTGACGACCTACTTTTAAAAACTGTAAACTTGTTGGAACAAAACCAAAACATTTTAGAACGTTATCAAAACATTTGGAAATACATTCATATAGACGAGTATCAAGATACAAACAAAGTTCAGTATAAGCTTGCAAATTTACTTGCACACAAACATAGCAATGTCTGTGTAGTGGGGGATGTAGACCAAAACATTTATAGTTGGCGTGGGGCAGACATCCAGAACATGTTAGATTTTGAAAAGCAATACAAAGGAACAAAAACACTCTTACTTGAGGAAAATTATCGTTCTACTAAAACTATCTTAGAGGCATCAAACAGGATAATAAAGAAAAACAAAAACAGAAAGGAAAAAACTCTCTTCACAAACAATCAAGACGGCGAAAACATCTCACTTTTCTCTGCATACAATGAGATGCAAGAAGCACAGTTTGTCGCTCTCAAGGCGGGGGAGCTTATAGACGCAGGGATAAACCCTAAAGAAATAGCCGTCCTTTATAGGGCTAACTTTCAGTCTAGAATCTTAGAAGAGGTGTTTTTGGCGATGGATATACCGTATCAAGTGCTCGGTGTGCGCTTCTTTGAGCGTAAAGAGGTAAAGGATATTTTGGCATTTCTCTCTGCTGCTCTTAATCCAGACAGCATTTCTGATATGAAAAGAATTATAAACGTGCCAGCAAGAGGGATTGGTAAAGTCACTTTACTTAAGATAGTAGAGGGCAGGGAGGAGGAGCTAAGTGCTAAAGTTGCACAGAAGGTTGCAGACTTTAAACATTTACTTGAGAGGATCGCAGAGGTAGCGATGAGTAAAAACCCAAGTGAGACTATTAAATTTATTCTAAAAGAATCTGGTATTGAAGCAATGCTGAAAACCAAAAATGAAGAAGATCTTGAACGACTCGAAAACATAAAGGAGCTTGCAACTCTTGCAATGCGTTACGACAAACTTTCTCCACAAGAGGGGATAGAGAAACTTCTAGAAGACGCAGCATTAGCAAGTGACCAAGACGAGCTTAAGGAAGACAAGAATGCAGTCAGGCTGATGACAGTGCACGCATCTAAAGGTTTAGAGTTTGGAGTTGTGTTTATAACAGGACTTGAGGACGGACTTTTCCCACATACATCTATGTCAGACGAGAAGAGAGACGACGAAGAAGAACGAA
>JABGQE010000007.1 GCA_018648925.1 bacterium
GAAGGCTTACTATCAAAACGAGGTTTTGAATCTCTTCCACTTCTGTCTCGTGAACCTCTTGGATTATCGTCTCTTTTCCCTTTGAAGCAATCACTACAGAAAATCGGTTTTTCGCCTGTTGGTCGAAACGGCACTTCACAGTTGTTTCCACAATCAGTACATACTGCTTTGTGCATATCTGGACGATCGCCACCTCTTCCGCCACCACCACCGCCAAAACTTCTTCCGCCTCTGTCACCACCAAACTTTCTTCCACCACCGCCAAACTTCTTACCCCCTCCAAACTTATTTCCTTTTTTGTAATTATCCATAGTGTTTATACTGTTAATTTAGTTATTTATAATCTATCTTATTAAGACAGGAGTCTACACTTTTTATGAATTAAAAGCAAGCATTTGTCAAATCTATCTAAACACTATCCCCTGCTACATGCCCAGTAGTCCAACAGAGCTGTAGTGAGAACCCACCACTTGGGCGGTTTATATGAAGGACATCGCCGGTAAAGTATAAGTTGTCGTGTATTTTGGACCGCATTGTCTTAGTATCTACTTCTCTCAAATCTACTCCACCGTCTGATATCACAGCCCAATCCATTCCCATTGTACCTGTTATAGTCAGTGGCATTGCTTTAAGTCTGTCTACAAGCTCTATTCGCTCTTCCCTACCTATATTATTTGCTTTAGTATCCTGAAGTTCTTCTGAAAACTGTGCGGTAAAAGCCTCGTCTAAACCATTAGGTACGAACTCTTTGACCACATTTTTAAGCATTTTGTTTTTATTCTTATTAAAGATATCAAGTACTTTGTTCTGAAGTGTCTTAATCTCAGTATCTGGATACATATCTATACTTGCTCTGACTTCCCCATATTCTAGTAATTTTTTTACTTCATGAGATGAGTTTAAAATAAGCGGACCTGATACACCAAAGTGTGTAAAAAGAATCTTACCAACTTTAGAAAATCGTCCTTCATTTTTAGCACGGTCTGTACCAAAAGTAATTTTCATAAACGAAAGTGTTGTACCCGAAAGGTCTTTAACCCAATCGTCGGAGGCAATAAGTGGTACGATATTTGGATTAGATTTGTGTACAGTATGCCCCAAATCTTTTAACCAGCTTATTCCCTCACCTGTAGAACCAGTCTCTTTATAAGACGCACCTCCTGTAGCTAAGACAAATGCGTCTCCGGTATATATACCGTCTTTTGTTTCTATTCCTATTATCTTTTCGTTCTCAATCTTAAAACCAAGCACTTTAGTATCTGCTTTGAGCTCTACCTGATTACTCGTAACATACCTTTTCATAAGCTTTGTCACGTCTACTGCCTTCTGTGACTCTGGAAATGCTCGCTTACGCGCCTCTACTACTATAGGAAGCCCTTTGCTCTCAAAGAAATCTTTCGCGTCTTGCATGCTGTATTTTGCAAATGTTGAATATAAGAATTTTGCGCTGTCACCATAGTTTTCCATAAACTTTTTAGCATCTTCCTCAGCGTTTAAAATATTACATCTCCCACCACCAGTGAGTGAGAGCTTCTTCCCAACGTCTTTATTCTTTTCCACGAGTAAAACACGCTTACCACGTTCGGCAGCTCTACCCGCGGCCATCATCCCTGATGGACCACCTCCTATTACGATAACATCATAGTTTTCTTGTCTTATTGACATAATCACAGAATATTAGCATAATTTTGGTACTTAGTAAACAAATAGTGTATAATCATAATATTATGGCAAAACGAATAACAGGACTAGATAAAAAGAGAACCGTGCGCTCAAGAAAGACCGCAAAAAGACTTACTATAAAACGTGAGATGCTTGCTGAAAGAGCAGCTAAAAAGCGTAAATAAGTCTATTTAATAGGTGTATAAAAACAACCACAATTATATATTGTGGTTGTTTTTAATTTATTTTATCGTGAAGGCAAAAGAGATATAACCTTACCCCAAAGCTCAGATGGAGCTGTGTCTTGTGAGAAGCTAATAAAGCCTTCTAAGAAATCAGGGATATACGAACTATCTAAATATGCATATATGTCTATATAGTGAAGTATTAAATACACTATAAAGACAAATACTATTATACGTAATATCAGATTAATCATATTTCTATTGTACGACAATTCTTTATTTTCTTCTAGTCCAGAGATAGTTATATGTAAGCGTTGAGATACTTCCTAGAGAAAGCAGAAGGAAGAAGAATCCAGCGAGTCCTCCAATAATAGGAATCTGTATTATGAGTGTAAGCGCTACCACTCCTAACACTCCGTTCTTCCAATCTACTGTTACTTCTTCTTGCTTTCTTACCACTAGCTTATCCATCCATGCTCCAAATATCACACCTGAATAAACTCCTGCAAGCACTAACAGCATTATATAACCAAACAAACCAAGTAAGCCGAGCGCTATACCAAACACTGATGCGAAAAATATTGCAACTGCAACGGGTATCACTATTAGAGAGATGAATCCCCAGAGTGTTTTCTTGCCAAGATGCTCCACTGCAGATTTTGCGATATTATTTGAGAATTTCTTCAAGAAGATCGTCGCAAGAGCTACTACGACAAGAATCGTAATCAATTTAATTAATAAGAAAGTACTAAAAAATGCAAACATTGCAGTTTTAAAAGTTGAAGCAGAAATTATTTTTCCTTCTTTGAAAATAGTTTCGCCCGCTATCACAGCTTTCTCACTCACTGCAAGCACTGACTCGTCCTCTCCACTATAGAGAAGGTCTCCCATTATAATCGCATTGTCACCCACTGTTATACCGTCACTTGCTTTTATATCTACGTTGCCGTTTATTTTAGAATCTAAAACAACTTCCCCACCAATAACTCTGACTTTGCCGTTTACATTACCTTGAACAACAACTCGTCCACCAAGTACCACTAAGTCTTTACCTACTGTTGCTCCTGCAAGAACTCTAACATTACCACCCACTACCATAAGATCTCCAGTAACATTTTCTGTCACAAGTATATCTCCTCCTACAATACGCAAGTCTCCTTGTACTCTCTCCAATACTGAGATGTCACCACCCGCTATAGTCGCGTCCCCTGACACATTACCAGTGACTGTGACACTACCCCCACCTATAAGAAGATCACCGAATACATTACCGTCAGAAGCTACTTCTCCAGCGCCGATATAAAGGTTGTCTCGCAGCGTCTCACCCTCTTGAAATGTGTATGTGTCTCCTACTTTGATAGTTGCCCCAAATGTAGTCAAAGGTACAAATACTGCCAAAATAAGGAATACACCTACAATATATTTAAAATTCATAATATATTTTTAATACCATATCAAGGGCTACCCTTGATATGAGTTTATTAATAATACCTATATTTTGTTCCTAAAGTAGTAAGTTGTCAAATCGTATACTTTATATAATATATGTGTTATTATAAAGTTAATATTCAATCCCTCTGGGGATTTTTTGTTTAAGATTAATAAATTATGGAAATAAGAAATATAGCAATAATAGCCCATGTGGACCATGGCAAAACCACCCTTACAGACGCCCTACTAGCCCAAACTGGCGCAGTAGAAAGCGGAGTAAGTATGGATACAGACAAGCTTGAACAAGAGCGTGGTATTACTATTTACTCTAAAAATGCCTCTGTAGACTACAAAGGAACTAAGATAAACATAGTAGACACACCAGGCCATGCTGACTTCGGTTCAGAAGTAGAGCGAATCTTACGTTCTATTGATTCAGTACTTCTAGTAGTAGACGCGCAAGAGGGACCAATGCCTCAGACTCGTTTTGTACTTAAGAAGTCTCTTGCACTAGGACTAAAACCAATACTTGTTATAAACAAGATAGACAAACCTGCAGCAGATGCAGAAAAAGCGCATGACAAAGTGTTTGAGCTTTTTACAGAGCTTGACGCAACAAACGAGCAATTGGACTTCCCTGTTATCTACGCTATCGGACGTGACGGTATTGCAAAGAAAGAGATGGAAGACGATAGTAAAGACCTTACTCCACTTTTGGATATGATACTTGAAAAAGTCTCTCCTGCTGAGAACAAGACCGATGCACCACTTAGTGCACAGCCATTTAATCTTGCTTACGACAACTTCCTAGGAAGAATCGCTATCGTACGAGTTTACAGTGGAACATTAAAAGCAAGCGATGCTATTTATATAAAAAAACTAGACGGCACTACAAGCAAACAAAAAATAACAAAACTATTTACATTTAAGGGTGTGACCAGAACTGAAGTTGACGAAATACAAGCTGGCGACATCGGACTTGTCGCAGGTATTCCAGATATTTATATTGGTGATACTATTGCTGACAATGCAGACGCTGAGCTCCTTGAAGCTATTGCTGTAGATGAGCCAACTATTGAGCTTACATTTCTAGTAAACAATTCCCCTTTTGCAGGACGCGAAGGAAAGTATGTAACAAGCCGTCAAATACGAGACAGACTTGAAAAAGAGCTTGAGGTCAACGTAGGTCTTAAAGTTAACTTTGACACTGATTCCCCAGAGAAGTTCACTGTGTACGGCCGTGGAGAGCTTCATATTGCTATACTACTTGAAAACATGCGCCGTGAAGGCTATGAGGTACAGGTGTCACAACCAAGGGTAATTATAAAAGAGATAGATGGAGCTAAGCATGAACCATTTGAAGAGGTTGTAGTAGATGTACCAGAAGAATTCCAAGGAGCTATCATAGAAAAGCTTGGAGTAAGAGCTGTGCAGATGAAAAATATGGAGAATCACGAAAATCGTGTACTTATAACATTTGAAGGGCCCAGCCGAGGACTATTTGGATATAGAAATAAGTTTGTTGTTGATACAAAAGGACAAGGAATACTTGCTACACGCTTTATAGGTTACAAACCATACGCTGGAGAGATAGTGCATCAAGCAACTGGCTCTATGATATCTCAAGTTCAAGGTAAAACTCTTGGCTTCTCACTTGCAAACCTACAAACACGCGGTGAACTTTATATAAAAGAGGCTACTGAAGTATACGAGGGTATGGTTATAGGTAATACATCAAAAGGCGAGCAAATGACAGTAAACCCTACTAAAGGAAAACAACTTACAAACATGCGTGCTTCTGGCTCTGATGACGCTATCAAGATCACACCACCTAAAACAATGACAATAGAAACAGGTCTTGAAGTAATGGCAGACGATGAATATCTAGAGATAACACCAGAGAGTGTGCGCCTAAGAAAACAAGATTTGAACGAATCTGACCGAGTAAAAGCCTTGAAGAAATAGCTTGACATTTAAACCCTCATATGCTAGTATAGGGGTAATCAAATCGAAGCTGTAAGGGAAACCTAGTCGTGTTTAGTTCTACAGTACAAAAGAGGTTTGAACATTAATAAACTAGTTTTCTTACAATATTATGGAAGGAGTAATAGCTAGAGTTACTGACCGAGGATTTGGGTTCATCACACGTGAAGGAGAAGATAAAGATCTTTTCTTTCACTCAAATGAACTACAGAACGTACAGTTCAACGATCTTCGCGAAGGCGACAAAGTTACTTTTGAAGTAGCAGAAGGACCAAAAGGTCTTAATGCAACTGCAATTAACAAAGCCTAAGTGAACTCCAAAAAACCCGCAGCCTTTGGCTGCGGGTTTTTTGTTTATTTACTTTCTGAAGCAATCTCTGCACTTCAGCTGATCTGCTCTAGCTGGATCAGGCTCAAATGGAAGCTCTGTAATAGCTCCTCCACACCCTGCACATTTCCAATCTCCCTGATGCATCTGTCTCGGTCCGTCATCTCTACGAGGCTTGTCTTCCATCCTCTTTTTGTGACAGTCTCTACAGACAAGTCCACCCTCACGAGCTGGGTCTGGCTGGAATGGTAACTGTGTAATAGCTGCGTTGCAACTAGAACATGTCCAATTGCCTTCAAACATTTGGCGTTCTCCGCCTTGGTTCTCGTTCATTACTTTTTTCTATTTACTCTAATAATTTTATTATTATATCATTGCATTAAATAAAGTGGCAAATGTTTAAATCTGACAGGTGGCAAAAAGAAAACACCCCGAAGGGTGTTTAATCTTGAGCCACCTGTCAGATTCGAACTGACGACCTACTCTTTACAAAAGAGTTGCTCTACCAACTGAGCTAAGGTGGCAATTTTATTTTCTATCGGGATGTCTTTCGTATTCTGAAACATTTTTCATATAATGAGAAGTATTCCTATCTTTTCTTACCACACCCTTCCCTTTTATAAAATTAATAATACGAACAAGCTTACCCTCGGCAAATTTCACTACACCAAGGGCAGCGTGGCTAACATGATACGCTGTGTGATGCGTAATCTCTTTTGAAAGATGCTTACCTTTTGTAGGTATGTGACTCTTTACAAAAGTAGACCATGAGGCAACGGCTTTATCTGCCTTAAACCTAGCATCACGCAAGAGCGTCACACCTCTCTTTATTTCCCAATTCTTTATTGCTATCATCCCCACTATAGCAATAAACGAAATACCAAATGAAAATATTGATGTCATGATTTAAATATTACACTTACGCAGCAAATCGTGCAAACTCTCCAACCTGAATCCTCTCGCCAAATTTCTGCGTTGCAGCCTCAATAAGACCTTTTATAGTACTGTTAGGGTCTTTAATGAAGGTTTGCTCAAGCAAGATTTTGTCACTAAAATATGAATCAATCTTACCTTTCAATATTTGTTCTTTCATTTCCTCTGGTTTGCCTTCTACTTCTTTCTCAAAGACCTCTTTCGCAGTATTTACCTCGTGTTCTGTAATCTCTTCTTTATTTGTGAATTTTGGATTAGCTGCTGCTACATGCATTGCAATGTCATACGCTAATTTTATAAACTCTTCGTTCTTTGCTACAAAATCAGTCTCACATGAAAGAAGCACCATAGCACCGACATTGCCAGAATTATGAACATAAGCCTGCACAGCACCGGCTTTAAGGTCACGTCCAGACTTTTTGTCTGCAGCTACGCCACTTTTCTTCTGCAGGATTACAACAGCCTTTTCCATGTCGCCATCTGCTTCCTCAAGCGCTTTTTTACACTGGATTATAGATATCCCTGATTTCTCTCTTAATTCTTTTACTTGTTCTGTTGTTACCATATTTAGGCTTTAATTCCTTCTTTAAAACTTGCGATTATCTCTTCTATGAAGAATTTAATAGAAGCCTGATTTGCGTCATTTGCAACAATAGGATAATCAACGTCGTTTAGATTACTATCAGAATTAAGAAGCCCTATCACAGGTATACCTTTTGCTTTTGCTTCTTTCATTGCAATTTCTTCTGCTTTTGTATCAATAATAAATAGAGCATGTGGTATGTCAGTTATATCTTTTATACCAAAGAAATTTTCTTTAAGATTATTTATTTCACGGTCAAGCATTACCTGCTCTTTTTTTGTGTATTTTTGCGCAAGCTCTCCTTTGTCTTTCTTTGTAGAAAGCTCATCCATCTTACTTATTCTCTTTTTTATTTCTGAGAAGTTTGTAATAGTACCTCCTATCCACCTTCCTGTAACATGTGGCATACTTATTGAATCAGCCCCTTCTTTCACTGCTTCCTTTGCTTCATTCTTACTCCCTACAAAAAGCAGGGTCTTGCCTTCAGCTCCCAACTGCTTTGCAAACTCTTTTGCAGACTCAAGGAGTTCATTTGTCTTTTCAAGGTCTATTATTTCTACCCAGTTTTTAACACCAAAAATGTATGGCTTTATAGATGGGTGTCGTCTAGATTTTGAATATCCAAAATGCGCTCCGACAGCAAACATGCGGTCAATACTTGCCGCATTTGCTTTAGATTCCTCCTTTTTTTCTACTTCCTTTATTTCCATATAATACCTAAGATACTACCAAATTATATAGCCTTTTGCAACGTTTTTAGTAGATATAGTCTTATTCCTGCTTTTCTTCGTCAAAAGACTCTAGAATAGCGCTTATTTCTCCGTCAAAGATCCCTTCTATGTTATGCCACGACTTTTTAAGCCTATGGTCTGTAACCCTGTCTTGAAGCACGTTATATGTACGTATTTTCTCTGACCTATCACCAGTACCTATTTGGTCTTTCCTTTCTGATGAAAGCTTCTTTGCATCCTCTTCATTCTTTATTACCTCAAGCTTTGCCATAAGGATTTGCATTGCCTTTTCTCTGTTCTTCTGCTGAGAACGCTCTGATGTAGAACGTACGTCTATACCTGTTGGTCTGTGAACAAGCCTTACCGCTGTCTCTACTTTGTTTACATTCTGACCACCAGCACCACCTGAACGAGAGAATTCCATTTCTATCTCTGTTGGGTCAACTTCAAAAGCTACTTTTTTTCGTATTGGAAGTATTGCAATAGAAGCAGTTGAGGTATGAACTCTTCCTATTTTTTCAGTTCTAGGTATTCTCTGGATTCTATGTACTCCTGTTTCATATCGTAATTTTCTATAACAATCTTTACCTTTTATCTCAAAAGAGGCTTCTTTGTATCCTCCTACTGCATTTTCTGATTTATTTACCGGCGCAAACTGCCACCCACTCTTTTCTGCAAATTTTTCATACATTCCTGCAAGCTCAGCCGCAAAAATTGACGCTTCGTCCCCTCCCGCACCTGCTCGCACTTCTAATATAAGCTCGTTTGGGAATTTCTCTTCTTCCTCTGCTACTTTTACTATCTTCTCTATCTCTTTTTCTACACCGTCTTTCTGTTCTTTCAAACTTTCTAATTCTTCATCAGCAAGCTCTTTCATCTCTTCATCTTTTGCCATATCTAAAACACGCCCTTCTTCTTTTAAGAGTCGCTCATATTCCCCCGCTAAGTATGCAGTCCTAGGATCTTTTTTATATTTTTCAATATCTTCCATAAAATTATTATAACAAAAAACTCGATAAATACTTTTGAAAAAGAATCTACCGAGTTTTTTGTGTACTTATTTAGACTTCTTAGCCTTTGCCATTCGCGCTTTGAATTTCTCTACGCGACCTGCTGTATCAATAACCTTCTCAGTACCTGTATAGAACGGGTGGCATGCACTACATACTTCTACCTCTATCTTTTCTACTGTAGAACCTACGTCAAAAGAGTTCCCGCAGGCGCAGGTTACTTTAGTGTCTGTATTATATTTTGGATGAATTTCTGCTTTCATTACGAGCTATAATACCATTTTCTAGCTTGAATGCAAGATATCTATTAATTTCTGGAATTTGGCAGCTAGAGCCATCACATCATTACCATAGAATGCATATGAAGGCTTTTCAGCGTTTTTCCAGCCTGCAAGGTACCTTAGAGCTGCTAAACGCTCAGAATACGCCGTACCTTTGTCAGCACCGTTGTCCATAAGAAGTATGGCTGATGCCATAAATGCATCACTATTGTTCCACGGACTTGGGGGGTTGTGGCCTGTAGCTTTTGCTATTCTGTCTACATAAAGCGCCCATGTTGTCGGCATAAACTGTGCAGGACCCATAGCACCCCCACATCCATACCAAGGCTTCCTAGATACTGGAAGTGTATCAGGATTAAGTCCAAGCCCTGCTGTAATACTCAAAAATGCGGCTTTTTGTTTCTCTGCACTTTTAAAATAACCAATACCTTTATAACATTCATATAGGTCTGTTTTCCAATTTCCTGTTCCCACATTCTCTCCCAAGTTAGACTCTTCTGCTATTACACCGAGTAAGAATGCCGGCCTTACACCAGTGTATGCTGATGCTATGTTTGCGAGATCTAGAGCCTTCTCAAACGGAATAGCGGCAGACCCACGAAGAGCAAAGAGTTCACTTCGTATTTGTGCTGCAGATTTTTCTTTTGATTTTATAAGTTTCTGATACTCATCCTCCACACCTTTTGTAGCATCAACTATCGCTTGTTTTTCTTCTTCTCGTTTTTCAATCTTACCTTTTTGTTGTTTCTGAATATTACGCAAGTCCATCTGGTCTTCCTGCTTACTTTGAAGTGTGCGCTTTTGAGATTCAGTATTACTTTTTGTTTCTGCTATATCTTTAAAAGAATCACTTAATGCAAGCTTTATAGAATCAAAAGAATCAATATCCTCAAAGAACTCAGAGAGGTTCTGTGTCCCAAGCACCACCTCAACTAAAGAGATATTATCTATCTCATTAGTCTTTCGTAAAAGCTGTGAGAGTGATTCTTTTTCTCTATTTAACTTTTCATTAAGCCCTCCTATAACCTCCTCTTTTCCGTCTATATCTTGATTAATTTTAGATATTGCAATGTCGCGTGCACGTATTGAGAGGCGTGCTTTTTCTATTTGAGCTTCAAGTATTGCAACGTCCCGCTCATAAGAAACCCTGTCCCTTTGTTTGTCTTGAAGTAGTACTTGCTGTACATCTATCTCTGCTTCAAGTGCTGCTAAGTCGCGCTCAAGCTGTGCTCTGTGAGCATCAACATTACTCTGTGCATTTGTAGTCTGGAAAGAAAATACCGCAAAAAAAGCGACAGCGCAAACAAAAACAACTAATTTATTTCTTTTAGATTTAAGATTCATGTATGTGTATTATAGCAATTTTGATGACAAACTAAAAACCCCCCGAAAGCAAAGCTTTCGGGGGGTTTTTAGTTTTATTTATCCCTCTTTTTTCTCTCCTTCAGCTGGCTTATCTCCCTCTCCACCTTCTCCTTCAGTTTCTTCCTTACCTTTCTTTTCTACTTCTATAGAGTCTAGATCTGGTGCTGCCACTTCCTCCTCCTTCTCTTCTACGGCTTCTGCTACAAGAGCTACTACTTCGTCTTCATTTGCGATAAGCTCTGCACTTTCTGGCAGTTTAATATCTTTTGCAACAACTCTAGCTGTAAAATCAACAAGTCCTGAAATATCAACTTCCAAAACTTTCGGTAGATCTTTAGGAGCAACCTTAATCTCAATATCGTAAAGCACTTTAACTAAGTTACCACCACCTTTAACGGCTGGTGATTCACCTACGAACTCAAGAGGTACATTGACTTGTACTTTTGCACCCTTCTCAAGAACATAGAAATCAACATGTCGTGGAATACTCTTAACAGGATGAAAATCAACATTCTGTACAAGAACCTCTTTTGGCTCTCCAAGACCAGTAAGTGTAATAACTGCTGATTCTCCAGCTTCTTTATATACCCTTTCAAAATCACTTGCGAGTACTGATATAGGTGTAGATTCTTCTTTCTTACCGTAAAATACAGCAGGCAAAAAACCATCCTCACGGAGCTTATTTGGCTTCCCCACTTCTTCTCTTTTCTCTATTTTTAGTTCTAACATAATGTCTAGCAGTATAGCAGTTTTATATAAAAAATCAAATTCTAAAGCAATAAAACATAGTCTCATTAAAAAGCCTTGCACAGTCCTGTATCAACAGGACGAGCAGAGCAAAATTTGTCGAAGCAAATTTATGTGTGCTTTTTAGTGGGAGCTATGTGAATTGCTAGAACTACATCAACTTAGCTGCAATCTTTGTATGATGCGCTCCTAAATCTCTTGCCATTTTCTTTTCTAAATCTGACGGCATTCTTTGTCCCATTCCACCTGTTATCGTAGATACCCCATAAGGTGA
Source organism: bacterium (assembly GCA_018648925.1). Taxonomy (GTDB): domain Bacteria; phylum Patescibacteriota; class Minisyncoccia; order Phycocordibacterales; family UBA2163; genus UBA2163. Next base: position 11,514 of record JABGQE010000007.1, read on the forward strand.
GCTTCCTGCCATCTCGTCTATTGTCATCTGCTCTTTAAATGAGTATGGGAATCCTACGTAGACCATCCCGTGATGCAACATTGTTATCATAGATGTAAGAATAGTAGACTCTTGTCCACCGTGTTGTGTGGCAGTGCTTGCAAACATTGACGCTGGCTTTCCTACAAGCGTTCCCTTCATCCACGCTCCACTTGTCTGATCCCAGAAATTTCTCATTTGTGCTGGCATGTTTCCAAAACGCGCTGAGAGGCCGACAATTATTCCGTCCACACCTTCTATGTCAGTATGTGGGTTTGCGATTGGAACGTCTTTCATCAACTCCTTTGCTTTTTTCATGTCGTCATTCCATTTGTCCTCTGGAATAAGCTCTGGTGTCTGCATAAGCACAGCTTCACCACCTGCTTCTTCTACTCCCTTTACTATTTCTTGTGCCATTTGAAATATATGGCCTTGCATTGAATAAAATAATACAAGTATTTTTGGTTTGTTCATAATTTTATTTTATTTAATTGTTAATACTTATATTATAACATTGCTGTCAAGACACTAAACTGCATTCGGTGGAGTATTACCTTCAAGAAAAGCTATTATATTCTGTGCTGCCATTTCTGACATTTTTTGCCGTGTTTCTATCGTTGCAGATGCAATATGCGGAGTTATCACAACATTCTCAAGTTCTGCCAAACCATCAGCAAGTGCGGGTTCATTTTCAAACACATCAAGTGCCGCACCTGCTATTTGTTTCTCTCGTAGAGCTTCTACAAGCGCGTCCTCGTCTATCACTGGTCCACGTGATGAATTTACCAAATACGCAGTTTCTCTCATAAGCTCTAATCTCTCTTTATTTATCAAGTGCCTAGTTGAATCAAGAAGTGGTACGTGCAGTGTTACGACATCAGCTTCTTTCAAGACTTCTTCAATAGTTTCTCTAAACTCCGCACCTGTCGCTTTTTCAAACTCATCATTCTTTTTAATATCAAAATAGATTACATTCATTCCAAATCCTGCGGTCATTATATTTGCAACAGATGAACCTATTCTGCCAGCTCCTATAACACCAAGCGTTTTACCTCTCAAGTTAGTGCCGAGCAAGAGCTCTGGCCCCCAACCATCATACTTACCTGCTCTAGTAAATCTATCCCCCTCGGCTATTCTTTGGGTCGTAGCAAGTATCATAGCGGCTGTATGCTCTGCAACGGTTTCTGTAAGTACTCCTGGTGTATTTGTCACTGTAATACCACGTTTCTTAGCTTCCTCTGTATCAAGATTACCAAAACCAACTGCGTAATTTCCAAAAACCTTAGCAGTAGGCACTGCATCAAATACTTCCGCATCTATCTTATCCGTAAGTAGTGACAATACAGCGTCATATTCTTTTGCTTTAAGTGCATTTACTAACTCTTCTTTTGTGAGCACTCCGTTTTTCTCACTTATATCTACCTCATGCCCTGCATCTTTTAAGAGCTTTATCCCTGCGTCTGGTATCTTTCTTGTTACAAATATTTTTGCCATATTAATTAATCTTACTAAATAACTTCAACCTTTTCTCTATCACCTTTTCTACATGATGTACCGCCTCTTTCATATATCTATACGGTGCTATATCATCTGGGTTTTCTTGTAGGCCGATCTTTATACCGTTTTTATATGCCACCCTCACTTCTGTACTTATGTGTATTGAAGCTATCCCAGCATCAATAGCCTTTACAAAATCCTCATCTGCAATCCCCGACCCGCCGTGGAGGACCATAGGTATACCACCAGCTTCTCGCAACTCTTTTATCCTTTCTATATTAAGTGCTGGATTGTTTGCACCTTTAAGCATACCGTGTAAATTCCCAACCGCTGGAGCTATCAGGTCTACACCTGTACTCTCTACAAATTCTTTTATCTCCTCGGGAGTTGTAAGATGCTCATCAGTAATCTCTGCACCTTCTGGGATCTCGTCTAAAAGTTTTGATGACTTACCTATGTAACCAAGCTCTGCTTCTATAAGAATATTTGGATTAACGCTTTTAGCATACTCAACACTTTGTTTAGTGATTTTCATATTCTCTTCAAATGAAAGTTTCGCTCCATCAAAAATCACTGAATCATATCCTGCGTCAACTGCTTCTTTTACTTTTTCAAATGAATATGTATGATCAGCATTTAAGAAAATTGGATAATCATATTCTTCTCGTAAACTCTTAACAAGCGCAACTGTCTGCTTTACTCCTATAAAATCTCTTTCTCCTTCTGAAGTACCGATAATTACAGGAACCTTAAGCTTCTGTGCACTACTAAATATACCTTTTAGCATTTGAGTATCTGCAATATTAAAATGCCCTATCGCTGTCTTGTTTTTCTCCGCTTCTTTTATAATATCTATTAGTTTCATATTGTTATATTTTATCATAAAAGAATGTATAATATCTATACTATGAAAGACTTAGATTTCATCGCCATTGGCGACATTACAACAGACGCATTTATTAAACTCTCTGGCGATGACGCTAATGTGAAAAGCAATGAAGACGGCAGTAAAGAACAAATCTGCCTGAACTTTGGTGATAAAATAGAATATGATTCTGTCACTGAAGTGAATGCTGTCGGCAATGGCCCCAATGCAGCTGTCTCTGCTCACAGACTCGGACTTAACTCTGCACTCGTAACAGATCTTGGCGATGATCATAATGGAAAAAACATGATAGAAGCGCTTGAGAAAGAAGGCGTAAACAAAGATTTTGTAAAAATTCATAAAGGTAAGGAAAGTAACTACCATTATGTTCTATGGTATGAGGAAGAGAGAACTATTCTAGTGAAGCATCATGAATATGAATACGAACTTCCAGATATGGGTAAACCTAAATGGCTTTACTTTTCATCAGTTGGAGAGAACTCAATAGACTATCATCATGCTATAGCGAGTTTTGTAAAAGATAACCCAGAAGTTAGTTTGGCATTCCAACCTGGAACATTCCAAATACGATTAGGTTATGAAAAACTAAAAGATATGTATGCTGTATGTGGATTATTCTTCTGCAACAAACAAGAGGCACAAAAAATACTAGGAACAGACGAAAAAGATATTAAAAAACTTGTAGAAGGTATAAATAAGCTTGGACCAAAGATCGCTATAGTAACAGACGGGCCAGCAGGTGCGTTTGCATATGACGGCACAGATATGTGGCAGATGCCAATGTACCCAGACCCAAAACCGCCTACAGACAGAACAGGTGCTGGTGATTCATTCTCTTCTACAGTTACAGGTGCTCTAGCACTTGGAAAGACTTTACCTGAAGCGCTCTCAATGGGACCTATTAACTCCATGTCAGTTGTTCAGCATGTCGGCGCACAAAAAGGGTTACTCTCAATGAAAGAACTTGAAAAATTCCTAGCAAATGCTCCAGCGGACTATAAGCCAACAAAAATAAACTAGATGTAACAAAAACACACCTTTTTAAAAGTCTGGCCGAGCTGAGCTCGGAGGCCCGAGGACTTTTAAAAAGGTGTGTTTTGTGTAGTTTTATTTTACTTTCTATCTATAACTTTCTTAACTGCTTCTTTTATAGATTCTACTCCCATACCATAGTGCTCTATAAGTTCATTTGGTTTACCTGATTGGCCAAACTGATCATGTACTCCTATAAACTCAATTGGTACTGGACTTTCTTGTGCTAACATTTCCGCTACTGCAGAACCTCCACCGCCTGCTATTTGATGCTCTTCTACTGTTACTACGGCACCTGCCTTTTTAGCTACCTCTATAAGAGTATCTGTATCTAAGGGTTTTACTGTATGGTTGTTTACTACTATCGCTCCTATCCCCTCCTTTTCAAGCTCATTTGCAGCCAAAAGTGCATTATGAACAAGCGCGCCAATTGCCACTATTGCAACTTCAGGCCTTTCAGATTCAAACAGAACTTGCGCTTTCCCTATTTCAAATGGCGTGTCTTTTGTTGTAAATATCGGACTCTTGTCTCTTGCTAATCGTATATATACAGGCCCATCATACTCTGCTGTAGCAATCGTCGCTTTTCTTGCTTCTTCTACATCTGCAGGGGCCAATACTGTCATGTTTGGCTGCACTCGCATAAGTGCGATGTCTTCAAGCGCTTGGTGAGTTGCACCGTCTGGCCCTACTGATACTCCAGCATGCGAACCAACTATCTTAACTGGAACATTATTTAAAGAAATAGTAGTTCGTATTTGTTCATTGTTCCTCCCTGGTGAGAATGCCGCGTAGGATGCGATAAAAGGAATCTTCCCATAGTTTGCAAGTCCTGACGCTACAGTCGCTAAGTTTTGCTCAGCTACTCCTAACTCCACATACCTATCGGGGAATTTCTCGGCGAACCAATGCATCCTTGTAGACTCCGCAAGGTCAGCGCAAAGTGCAAGCACTCGGGCGTCTCCTTCTCCAGCTTCTACAAGTCCATGCCCAAAACCGTCTCGAGTTGGTCCTTGTTCAAGCTTATCCTTATCAAAGATATTATCTACTAGTTTTGCTTTTTTATTTATCATAATTTAATAAGATTAGTGAAGTGAAGTATGTTTTTAAAAGTCTGGCCGAGTGAAACGAGGGAGCCCGAAGACTTTTCAAAAACATATTTCACGAAACTATAATTATTCATGCTCGCTTTCTATTTTTCCTTTTAATGTCCTCAACTCTGCTAAAAACTTCTTTGCTTCCTCTGGCTTTGGTGGTTTACCATGCCATGTGTAATCAAATTCCATACCTTCAATACCTTTCCCAGGAATAGTATGTGCGATTATAAGTGTCGGTTTTTCATAAATCGCTTTTGCTTTTTCTACTGAATCTACTATCTCTTCCATATTGTGTCCGTCTATATCTATCACATGCCAACCAAAAGCTTCATATTTGTCACGTAGTGGTTCTAGCGGCATTACATCTTCTGTCATGCCATTTATTTGAATATTATTTCTATCAATTATTCCAGTTAAGTTAGAGAGTTTATTATTACCTGCAAACATTGCTCCTTCCCATAAGTTTCCTGCATCATGTTCACCATCTGACATTAGACAATATACTTGAAATTTCTTACCGTCCATCCGAGCACCAAGCGCCATACCTGCCGCCTGTGAAAGCCCTGAACCAAGCGGTCCTGAGACATTCTCAACTCCTGGAAGTCTTTCTCTCTCTGGGTGACCTTGCAATCTTGTTCCAAATTTTCTAAGTGTTTTTAACTCTCCTATAGGAAAGTACCCAGCGTGTGCCATAGTCGCATAACGTACTGGCACTATGTGTCCGTTAGAAAGTATAAGTCTATCTCGCTCTTCCCAGTCAGGGTTTTTAGGATCATGATTTAAAATATGAAAATAAAAAGCAGTAAAGATGTCTGCCATACCAAGAGGTCCTGCAGTGTGACCTGAACCTGCTTCGGTTAACATCTCTATAATACTCTGTCGAATATCATTTGCTTTTAGTTCTAACTCTTTTATTTTTTTATCGTGTATATCTGACATAATTTTAAAATTGAAACAAGTATATTTTATGAAACATTAGATAGCTGTTTAATTATTTTTCCAATATCATCACTTTTAAAAATTGCTGATCCTACTGCAAGTCTATTTGCCCCAGCTTCAACCAGCTTCGATGCAGTCTCTAAGCTTACAGCACCATCAACACTTATTATAACCCTGCTGTATTTCTCTCGCAAATCTCTTATTTTACCAAGTACTCGCTCATCAAATCCTTGTCCTTGATACCCTATTTTTTCAATCCCCATAAACTGCACGAAGTTTATCTTCTCTATAAGTGGATAAATCTGCTCATTAGGTGTTGTGGTGTTGAGCGCTATACCAACCTCTACATCACTAGGGATCTTTAAGAAGACTTCTTCAATATTTTCCGTACTTTCTATATGGATTATTACCCTCTTTGCTCCAGCTTGTATCCAACTCTCTATAATAGTCTCTGGATCCTTAACCATAAGATCAACTTCAAAATCAAAATCTATTTTTTTAAGTTCTCCTTCTACATACGGCCAATCTTTTGACGGTACGAATTCCCCGTCCATCACATCAATCTGCACTGTATTTACAAAATCTTTTACATGAGAATATTTTTCATTCAAATCACTAAAACTCTCTGGCATTATCGCTGGAATTATTTCAATCATAATAAATTTTCAAAAGTGAAGCAAAATGTATTTTTTAAAAGTCTGGCCGAGCTGAGCTCGGAGGCCCGAGGACTTTTCAAAAAACATATTTTGCGAAACGACTTAAAATTATATATCATAAATCTTTTTAGTTATCTCTGCAATTTTAGTAATTCGCCTTACATGCCTTTCTTCTCCTGAGAACTTTGTTTCTAGCCATATTTTTACTGCTTCTTTGGCATTTTCTTCTGTCAAAAACCGCGCACCTAAAGATAGAACATTCGCATTATTATGCTCACGCGATATTACTATTTCATTAGGAACTTTTTCACTTGGTACTTCACATTGTCCATTGAAAACTACTGCTCGTACATTTGGATACCTGTTTGCAACTATTGCTTCACCCTGCCCTGAGCCACCAAGTATTATAGCTTTAAGTTCGTCTGGATTTTCAGATACTTCACTCGCCGCTTTTGATATAGAATCCGGATAGTCGTCGTTCTCGTCGTACTCAAACGCACCATGATCCTCTACTTCGTGTCCGAGCTCTTTGACATACACAACCAACTTCTCTTTTAGTTCAAAGCCTGCATGATCTGTTGCAAATAATATTTTCATTTTAGTAAATTAAGTATAGCGAAACGATTAAGTAATATGTTTAGCTGTAGCAACTACGTGTTTCAAAAGAGAGTTGGCATATCCGGCTTCATTGTCATACCACGATAGTATTTTTATAAGATTCCCACCTGCAACACGTGTGAAAGAAAGATCTGCGATAGAAGCATGAGGGTTCCCAATAATATCAGATGACACTAAAGGTTCTTCCGTCACAGTAAATACTCCTTTCCACCTGTCTTCCTTTGCTGCTTTTTTTAGTATTTCATTTACTTCTTCTTGTGTTGTCTCTTTCTTTGTAACAAATGTAAGATCAGCATATGAACCTGTAATCACAGGTACTCGTACAGCAATACCGTCAAAGAATGGTATACCCTTAACTGCTTTAGTAACAGAAGTAGCAGCGCCTGTTGAAGATGGGATTATGTTGTGTGCTGCTGCTCTTCCTCTGCGAACATCTTCATTTTCATGACTTGGAGAATCAACAAGAGCTTGCGTAGCAGTATAACCGTGAATAGTATCAAGAAGTGCTTTTTCTACATCTAAAGCTTCTTCCATTATTTGCATCACTGGAGACGCAGAGTTTGTAGTACAGGATGCATTTGAACTTATATCACACGTTTTAAGCCTGTCTTCATTAACTCCCATAAGTACTGTAGCTGCATCAATACCTTCTGGTGCTTCACCTTTTACGGGGGATGACACTACCACTCGTTTTGCTCCAGCATCACGATGTGCGTTCGCTTTACCATAGTCTGCAAAGCGTCCTGTGCTCTCTACTACAATATCAATATCCAAATCTTTCCAAGGTAACTTTGCTGGTTCACGTTCGCTTAAGAAAGTTATTACTCTGTCTCCCACTTTTAAATTACTTCCATCTACAGAAACTTCTTCATCTAACTTTCCATATACGGAATCATATTTTAATAAATAAGCAATATTGTCTATGTCGCCTATGTCGTTAATAGCAACAACTTCAACACCTGGCGAATCTTTAGCTATTCTAAAAAAAGCCCTACCAATTCGTCCAAAACCATTTATAGCAATTTTTGTTTTTTTCATATAATTAAAAATTAATTTTAAATCAGATACTTATTATACCAATAGTTTTTATAAAAATAAAATAAAGCAAAGGAGGGTCAGACCCTCCTTTGCTTTATTCAATTATCTCCTGTCCTAATTCTGCGTTATCTGATTTAAAACTAACCCAATCTTCAACCACCTCCTTGCATCCATTTGCACCATTAAAAAATTCTAAAAAGAAATCACGCTTCGTTACTCCAGAAAAGTTTTTTTCTCCAAGATAATTCTTATAACTTGACCACTTGTAAGAACTAGCCCAGTCAATTGCTTTTTTCTTATTTTTGACTTGCATATCTTTCCATCTTGATTCTATTAATTCAATTGGATTTGTATGTACATAAACAAAAGTATTCATAAACTGCCTATCGTCTTTTACTACAACAGATTTATACCGAGACTGAAAAAGAGGACCTACTCTATCATACTGTTTATTAAAATAAGTGGTATAGCCACCAATTTTTTGCATAAAAAGAGAGATTCCGTTTTCTCTAATTTCACGAACAATAAGATGGTAATGATTTGGCATAAGAGTAAAAGCCATCAATTCAACAATTGGATCACTTCTTTTATTTTCTTCTCTTTGTTTTTTTAATTTTTCCGAAACAGATAAAAAAATATCTGATGTTTCCTTGTCTGCTTTATTTATAAAATTCCATATATCAACATGTTCTGAAGTATTACAAAATTCAAGCCCTAATATAAAACGACTATAGTCTTGTGGTTTGAGATATATGTCGCGCTTTTCTACTCCGCGATTCACTATATGATAAATTCCACCATTTTCAAAATTACGTGGCTGTCTTGGCATATATTTAATATACCACAGCAAAGGAGGGTCTGACCCTCCTTTGCTGTGGATAATTGTAACTAGAGAGATTCGATCTTGATATATTTTGTTGATTGTTAGAAGGCTAGGAAGCCGCCACACTAGAAAGACAGGAAGCCGCCGCCGGAGATGCCGATTACAGAGGGTGTGGAGTTAGCTGAAAGGGTGTAGTTGACTGTTATAGCAGTCAAGTAAGGAGAGACGGCGGTGTCGGCTGTAGTGTAGATCGTTCTATATTGGAAATAACGGTTATCCCCTGATGTGATGGCTTCAGATGATGAAGCGGTAAGGAAACCTGAAGAGCCTCGGAAGTCGTCCAGATATACCGTTCGTCCCCCTGCTCCATTGGTAGGTCTTATGGTGATCCTTTCAACTGCATCTATATGGGAGTCTAAAATACCTCCAAGTGGCATGTACTCTCTCTGCCATTTGAAGACAGTGGCATACTGGGTGTATCCGCCAGAAGGGAAAGTGGAACCAGTGTCCCATTGGTCTACATTTACTACACCTGTTGTAGTGTTAGTGGTTGTTGCTGTACCTTGAGCCAAGTACTCTGTACCACTTACGTTTTCTTTAACTATAATTTTGTCGCCTATGTAAAGTCCTGTGGTTGTAGCACTAAGCCCAGTGGTTGTGGCAGTGATAGCAAACTGTGTGTCTGAAGAGTCAGCTATAAGGTCGCTTGGTTGAAGGGACGCTTTGAAATCAATGGTAATAGGATGCGCCCGTGCGCCGTATTCATAAGCTTGACGGATTTCAGCTTGAGTCATCACAGTGTCTTTAATGATGCGAACTTCGTCTATATCGCCTGTAAAACTATTGTCACCAGTTCTAGCCCTCGCACCAACAGTTAGCACTTCAGTTGAGTCAGAAGTTGACGGGGCATTGCCTGTTTTATCAATAGTATCAACTAATGTGCCGTCAATAAAAAGTTCACTGTTGGCACTAGCAAGAGACTGATCATAAGTAATAGCAATATGATGCCAATCGTCATCATTTGGGAAATATGTACTGAAACCTGAATTAAAAACATATGAACTTGCCACACCTCTTGTTGCCGCCATCCAAATTTGCCGAGAAGATCCAATCTCTATACTTACACCTTGCTCAGACGAACCACCAGAATATGAAGCAAAAATCATCTGGGTGGCATCAAAATTTGCTGCTCTCACCCAAGCGTCAAAAGTCCATTTAAAAGCTGTTGTGTCTTCCGCACCGTGCAAGAATTTAAAATCTGAAGTGTCGCCAATTGTAAAATAATCCCCCGTGCCGTCAAAGGTCATCGCATTGCCGATTTTGCCGGAGGCAGTGATTTTGGCATTGCCGTTGGCGGTGATGGTGTGCGAGCTTATGCTGGAATCTTTTATGCTTGTAGAATCAGTTATCTCATCACCATGGATGAAGAGCACTGTAGAAGTAGATGTGGTAGCGCTGTCGTAGTTTGCCCAAGCGGACTCGCCTATTGTGGCCTCCAAGTATGTGCCAAGCTCGTCCCCTGCTACCCAAAATGGCATAGTAGTGGAAGCGGAGAAATCTTGTACTGTAATGTCGCGGGAGATTTTGTGATTCGCACCAAGGCGATATGCTTCGGCAACTTCGTCGGCGGACATGCCGTAACCTTTTTGGATGCGAACTTCATCTATATTCCCTGTAAATAAACCAGTGGCAGTGGCCGCCGATGATGCTCCTATCCTCACTGGATCGGTTGAGTTTGCCAGAAGCGAGCCACTAAAATTATCATCAACTCCATCTTTGACTCCATCTATATATAAATATTGATTATTTCCACTCCTAACGCCTACGACATGGTGCCATACCCCATCATTTGTAGTAATTGTTCCAGAAATACTTATGTCAGTAGATGTTCCGTCAGACGAACCAACGAACCGCATTTTCCCTGAAGAACCAGTGATTAATGCCCATATTCTCTCATTACCCGTATTATCCCATAATGCAACAGGATAAAGATTATCGGTAGCGGTTGTGTATTTAACCCAAGCTTCAATTGTAAAATCACTACTGCCAAAAGCAAAATCTGTATCTATAGGTACCTCTACATAATCATCCGTTCCATTAAATTCTCTAGCTTTTCCTATTATTCCGTCCACGACAGCAGTAGCTATGTTTGAGCCGACAAACTCCCCGTCATTATTATTCACGGTTTCATCAAAGAGATCATCCCCTGCGTTGTCGCCGTTGGTTTCGTCGAAGTGCCACATTGCCACCGTATTGCCGTCTATTTGAGGCTTACCGATTTCGAGCTTCATAGAGCCAGAACCTTCCATTATGATATTACTCTCGTCTGTAGTGACGACATTTGAACCATACTGTCTTTGAGGTGGAGTGAAGTTGGATGTCCAACGGGCGATGCCTTTGGAGATACGGACTTCATCAATGTGGCCGTCAAAGTTATAGGCATCATTAGTTGAGCCGTTCTGACCATCACCAACAAGTAGAGCTGCTGTCAAATTAATTAAAGTAGCAGAGTCCGTCGTATTAGCAATAGATATGCCATTTTGATAAAGATTCCAAGCATCACCATTTCTAACTATTGCAACATGATACCAAGTGTCTGCGCTCCAGCCAGTAGTGGCTCCTTGACTAAAAGTAATGGTACCCGAACCACCATCAATAGCTATAAATGTAGGCCCATTGCCACTATGAAATCCAAAAGACCACCAATTGCTATTATCAACATATTGTCCTAAAAAATCTCCCTCCGCTGTCCAAACATCAGAATTCACCCACATATCAATAGTAAAATCTCCGTCAAAATGCCAATCGTCACTATCCGGAATACTCAAATAATCTCCAGTTCCATCAAACAGTGCGCTTCCTCCACTAAACTTAGACTGTGCAGTGTCTACTTGAGCATTAGCGACTGCTGTAATTGTGTGCGTCGTCGTCGCGCTGTTTGGGAAAGTCGTAGAAGTATCTGTGCCGTTCATATGCAAAAGAAGTTTTGTATAGTCGTCATTTATTATTTCTGACGCTTTCCAATTCGTACTATCACTGTCCATACTTTCTATCTGCGTTTCACTCGT
>JABGQE010000008.1:0-14620 GCA_018648925.1 bacterium
TACCGAGTATACTAGTCTCTACGTGTTAATGGAGAGAATCAACTTAATAGACGAGTCGGGGAGATAATCCAACATTTTTTAGTTGTGTTATTTTACCGCTAAGCTAAGCGGTTTTTTTAATCTCAGCACGTGACCTTTGACATTTTAAATAAGTCTACATATCTGATTAGAGAACCAGATGTGTAGACCGAGCAAGCGTGGCACTTTTCCCCTTAAGGAAAACGTGTCACAAGACAAAACGCTCATTGATTAGTATGTCAATGAGACGAACACAAGAAAATACTATTTCACAGGCATATTCTAGACAGTATGTCTGTGAAGCCCGCCGTAGGCGGGCAAGCGGTTTTTAGATTTCCTAATAAGAAATCTAAGGGCGTACGGTGGATGCCTAGACTAAAAGAAGCGATGAAGGGCGTGGCGTGTCTGCGATAAGCTTCGGGGAGGTGACTAGCAACCTTTGATCCGGAGATTTCCGAATGGGGAAACCCTCTGTCTTTGACAGAATTTATTTAAATAATTAGATAAAAGCATACCTTGGGAAGTGAAACATCTCAGTACCAAGAGGAATAGAAAGCAATATCATAGTACTCACATTGCATTACATATTTTATGCAGTGCGGTGTGAGTACTTGCGATTCCCTAAGTAGCGGCGAGCGAAAAGGGAGAAGCCCAAACCTCACACTTCGGTGTGGGGGGTTGTAAGGTAACAGTGTCGTATTTATATGAGAGGAGTCAAAAAATGTTTTGTTAATTGAATCTGCTGGGAAGCAGAGCCCCAGAGGGTTATAGTCCCGTAAATGAAAACAAAACATCTCTTTTACTGTTATTCTTGAGTAGCCCAAGACACGAATAGCTTGGGTGAATCTGCCGGAACTAACCGGTAAGGCTAAATATTCTTTTAGATCGATAGTGAACTAGTACCGTGAGGGAAAGGTGAAAAATACCCCGGTGAGGGGAGTGAAATAGATCTGAAACCGTATGTCTACAAGGAGTCGAAGTGGTGTTTACACCACGACGGCGTTCCTATTGAAGAATGAGCCAACGAGTTCATATATACTGCTCGGCTAACTGCGTAAAATGCAGGCAGCCATAGGGAAACCGAGTGTTAATAGCGCGACTTTGTAGTATGTATGAGACCCGAAGCTAGGTGAGCTTGCCATGGACAGGGTGAACTTCGACGAAAGTCTAAGGGAGGCCCGAACCGGTTGGTCGTACAATTCCATCGGATGATCTGTGGTAAGGAGTGAAAAGCTAATCGAACCTAGTAATAGCTGGTTCTCTCCGAAATAGCTTTAGGGTTAGCGTTCGGCGTACCTTTTGGGGGTAGAGCACTGGATGGCGTAAACAGGGAGCAATCTCGTTATGCCTATCAAACTCCGAATACCAAAAGTCAATTACCGAGCAGTTAGACTGTGGGGGCTAAGCTCCACTGGTCAAAAGGGAAACAGCCCAGATCTCAAGTTAAGGTCCCAAAATTCATATTAAGTGCACTTAAGGATGTGAGATTTCTCAGACAATGAGGATGTTGGCTTAGAAGCAGCCACCATTTAAAGATAGCGTAACAGCTCACTCATTCAGAGATTTTGCGCCGCAGATAATCGGGGCTAAATATGATACCGAAACTGAGGGCTTGATTATATCTCATTACACTCGATGTATGTCGAAGGTAGTGAGATGTAATTGAGCGGTAGGAGAGCATTCCATTCTGCTATGAAGCCAAAGGGGTAACCCATGGTGGAGCGTATGGAAGTGAGAATGTTGGCACAAGTAACCGCAATACCAGTGAGAACCTGGTACGCCGAAAAATCAAGGTTTCCTTGGCGATGCTAATCAGCCAAGGGTTAGTCGGGCCTAAGTGGATGGTGAAAACCGAACACGATGGACACAGGGTTAATATTCCCTGACTTTGTTTTTATGCGATGGGGGGACGGAGTGTAGTATGTCAAGCGTATTATTGGATTTACGTTCGTGGTGTAAGGATGTTTCTTTGGTAAATCCGGGAGACACAAGTCCAAGCACAGCGAAAATCTTGAGGCTTCGGCCGATAGAAATTTGACAAAGCACGCTTCCAAGAAAAGCCTCTAAGCACAATAAAAACAAAACCGTACCGTAAACCGACACAGGTGATTGGGTCGAGAAGACCTAGGCGAACGAGTGAGTGTTCCTCAAGGAACTCGGCAAAACAGCGACCGTAACTTCGGGATAAGGTCTGCCCTTTTTCGTAAGATTAAGGGCCGCAGCGAAAGTTTTCCGGGCAACTGTTTATCAAAAACACAGCTCCCTGCGAACTCGTAAGAGGATGTATAGGGGGTGACGCCTGACCAATGCTAGAAGGTTAAGTATGGGGGGTGCGCATCATATTGCATATGATATGAGTGTAGATATACAGTATATATATGAGTATTTAACAATGAAATGATTTGTTTATGCTTATACTACTGTGTATTTGTATTATGTATCGTAATCAATATGATGCGTGCTGGACTATATAAGCCCTAGTGAATGTCGGCCGTAACTATAACGGTCCTAAGGTAGCGAATTTCCTTGTCTGGTAAGTTCAGACGTGCACGAATGGCGTAATGACCTGGAAACTGTCTCGAGGAACAGCTCGGTGAAAATGCAATGCCGGTGAAGACGCCGGTTACCTGCAGCTAGACGAAAAGACCCCAGGAGCTTTACTGTAGCTTCGTATTGGGGCTGTGATTTAACTACGTAGCATAGGTGGGAGACTTTGAAGCGATCCTTTCGGGGATTGTGGAGTCGCCAGTGAAATACCACTTTTTTGAATTGCAGTTCCTAACCACAGCGGCAAAAACGATGTGGGACAGTGCGTGGCAGGCAGTTTTAGTGGGGCGCTATCCTCCTAAAAAGTAACGGAGGAGTTTATTAAGGTCAACTAGGCGCGAAAGGAAACCGTGCCGATAGTGTAATGGCACAAGTTGGCTTAACTGCGACTCGTACATGAGAAGCAGATGCGAAAGCAGAACATAGTGAACCGATGGTCCGCTTTAGATGCGGCCAGAGATTAACGGATAAAAGCTACCCTGGGGATAACAGGCTGGTTCCGCCTAAGCGTTCATAGCGACGGCGGAGTTCGGCACCTCGATGTCGGCTCAACTTATCCTGGTGCTGGAGAAGGTGCCAAGGGTTTGGCTGTTCGCCAATTAAAAAGTTACGCGAGCTGGGTTCAGACCGTTCAGGAGTGAATTTAAATTTATTTAGATTAACTTTTGAACCAATCTGAATCAATATACAATCGATTTTAGTTATCTTCTTTTCGTTTAAGGAAGAAAATATAAATTTTAAAGAATTTAAACCAATCAAATCACGGCGGTCATGAGGAGCGATCCTCATAGCTAAAGTTGACTTATATCGGTAGAACCCTTTTGGGCAATACCGAGGGAAGTGCATTTATGCACCCCCGTAGAGACTAAACGTCAACCTCCCTCGCAAGAGGGATGAAATTATAGTCCGTGCTATTGGTAACAGTAGATAACATGCGTGAGACAGGTTGGTCTCCTATCTGCTGCAGGCGCCGATTTTTGAGAAGATCTCTCTCTAGTACGAGAGGACCGAGAGGGACTGACCTCTGGTGTACCAGCTGTTCCGCCAGGAGCATCGCTGGGTAGCTATGTCGGGAATGGATAACCACTGAAAGCATCTAAGTGGGAAGCCAACTTCAAGATTAGAAATCATAGATCCCTAGGAGATGACTAGGTTGATAGGCCTTAAGTGTAAGTGCAGTAATGCATTCAGCTGAGAGGTACTAATTCATCGTCTCTTATTAGGAAATCTGAACATCGCTTTTAGTATTAGTGTTCACTTGTTTTTGCTCGGTTAGATTTATTTAAAAGTCAAAATATTCAATGTTTTGTTCTGGTGATTTGACGCAGTGGTTCCACCTGTTCTCATTCCGAACACAGAAGTTAAGCACCGTAGTGCCGATGATACTCTTTTATGGGGAAAGTAGGTAGTCGCCGGAACAAAGTATTGAATAAAAACCGCCCAGTTTTACCTTTGGTAAAACTGGGCGGTTTTATGTTAAACTATATTTATGTCATGGGCATCTAAAAGAAGGTCAAAATACATCGCAATCGTAGTGGTTATAGCGCTTATTATAATAGTGCCTATAATGTTTTCTATTTTTAATAAAAAACCAACATGTACAGATGGCAAACAAAACGGCGGTGAGCGGGGTATTGATTGTGGTGGAATATGTCCAGAGTTATGTGTATCACAAATCTCAGATCCAGTGGTTATCTGGAGCAGATCTTTCAAGGTGGTAGACGGCGTTTATAATTCTGTAGCATATATAGAAAACCCAAACTTTAATGCAAGTATAGAAAAAATTTCTTATATATTCAAACTCTTCGATGAAGAGAATATCCTAATAGCAGAACGTAAAGGCTCTACATTTATCTCTCCGAACAACGTATCACCAATATTTGAAAGTACAATACAAACAGGGCAAAGAGTTCCTGTAAGAACATTCTTTGAATTTAGCAAAACGCCTATCTGGACGCAATCTACAGACAAAAACGAACCTCTGTCTATAAGCAATACAACTCTTTCAAGAAAAGACTCTTCTCCAAGAATTGATACTGTCCTGTCAAATACTTCGATACTTGACTCTAGGAATATTGAAATAGTGGCAATAGTATTTGATACAAAAGACAATGCGATAGGAGTATCCAGTACATTTGTTGAATTATTACCAAACAGATCGTCAAAGAATCTTGTATTTACGTGGCCTGAAGCGTTTAGATCTAGTGTCTCACGCATAGAGATCATACCTCGTATACCACTCAAATAATATGGACTATCTACAAGACTCCATTAGAAAGATATCCAGCAGAATTGACTGGATATTATTTTCAGCAAGCTTACTTCTGGTTGGCGCTGGACTTGTGACTATGAACTCTTTTGTCGCAAGTCAGAATTATTTTTTTGAGAAACAAATAATCTGGGTAGTACTAAGTGTGGTAGTATTTTTCGTTTTAAGTTTTATTGACTTCAGGTTTTTGAGACGTACTAGTGTGATAGTAGCTCTTTTTATAATATCCGCATTAGTACTAGTCCTTATATTTTTCTTGGGTAATTTTGTATTAGGGGCACAAAGCAGATTTGATTTTGGATTATTTTCTATTCAACCATCGGACCCTATAAAGCTTGTAGTAATTCTTCTGCTTGCAAAGTATTTCTCACGTAGGCACGTTGAGATAGCAAATGTAAAACACATTTTGGTTTCAGGTTTTTATACTTTTGTACTCTTTTTGCTTGTATTCTTACAACCAGACTTTGGTTCGGCTATTATCATAGCGTTTATATGGTTTGGTATGGTACTTGTGTCAGGGATTTCTAAAAAGCACCTTCTCGCTGTGTTTATGGTGGGGGTTATAGCTTTTGGCGGACTTTGGGGTTATGCATTTGAGGATTATCAAAAGCAACGCATACTTACATTTATTCACCCACTCACTGACCTGCAGGGCACAGGGTATAATGCGTATCAGTCAACCATCGCTGTGGGTTCAGGGCAGGTGTTCGGGAAGGGGATAGGATATGGAACACAAAGTAAGTTGCAGTTCTTGCCAGAGTATGAGACCGACTTTATATTTGCTGCATTTGCAGAAGAATGGGGTTTTGTAGGTGTTGTTATTGTTCTTCTTTTATACTTTGTGGTGATATGGAGGATTATTAGAAACGCTATACACGGTGCAACTAATTTTGAAATACTATTTGGTGCTGGACTTGCAATACTTTTTATAAGCCATTTTATTGTTCACGTCGGTATGAATATCGGGCTACTGCCTGTGACAGGGACGACCATACCGTTCTTAAGCTATGGCGGGTCACACTTACTTACAGAATTTGTAGGACTTGGAATACTTATGGGTATGCGTCGCTACTCTCGTGGCACACATAAAGACGATACTAAAAAGGAGTTCTTGGGGGTTTAATCGTAAATATCTACTGTTTCAGCCACCATTTGCTCTATTGTAAAATCTCGTGCAACTTTTTCTTTTAAGCTGTTTCCATATTCTACAGTATCGTTTTTAAAATCAATTATATCAGAAATTATGTTCTCTATATCATGAGAATTCTTTGCTCGTACTAAGCGCCCTGATTTTCTATTTTCTATTATCTCTGGTATGCCACCAACCTTTGTTGCGACTGTGGGTATGCCCGCAGAGCCAGCTTCAAGTAGTACATAAGGTAAACCTTCTTTTACGGATGTAAGTGTGAATATATCAAACGCTTTTAGTAGTTGGCGAGCTTCATCAATGTGCCCTAAAAGAAATACATTATTTTCAAGTCCAAGTTTTTGTATAAATTGTTCAAGAGCAAAACGCTCTTCGCCTTCACTAATTATAAAGAATGAAATATTGTAGCCTTTTTTAATAAGTCTGCTTACGGCAGTAATTACAAAGGGTAGACCCTTGTTTTTATGAAGTTCAGAGATTGTACCAATCCAGATGCTACCACTTTTTACAGGACCGGTAAGTTTTTTTATTTCATTTCTTGCTGTAGTCCTGTCTTCAAATTTAATTTCACCAATACCGTTATGAATCATTTTGATTTTTCTACTTACAAATAATTTTGGTGCACTATTAAAATCATCATTAGAAACTACTATCGTTCTATGAGAAAGAAGAACTGTAAGCCATGAAAGAAATTTAATTATATTTCTTGAGACTATCCCCCTATCTTCTTTGTAAGCCCAGCCATGTGCTGTAAATACTATTTTTTTTATTTTTGCAATCCTACATGCTAAAGCCCCAAGCCCGCCAATCTTAGAGCTATTAAGATGAATTACGTCTGGCCTTTCTTTTTTTAAAATCTTAAGCAAATTAAAAAATACTTTCCATTCAGAGAAAATATTAATATCTCTTGCTAAATAAGGGATAGTAATAGTTCTTATGTTTTCATGTTTAAGTTTTTCATAAAGCGCGCCATTGCCACCGAGTGCTACCGATACATCGTACCCTCCTTTTGTAATGCTGGTCGCCATGTCAAAAACATACCTCTGAGCTCCGCCAAAGTTGGATTTGGTGATGATATATAAAACCTTTATTTTAGCCACTTTTCTGTTCATATTTATTACTATATTGTAACCTATCTAAACCATAAAAAGTATTATATAATGACAGACAATCATGATTACAGGACGAAAAAATGAATCAATATTGCTGTTTTTGGGCGATATTTTGTTTTTGATAGCAGCGCTATGGGTAACCCTAGCACTTCGCTATTTTGACTTGCCAAGTGGTGAGATCTTTTATGCGCACCTTGCTCCTTTTATAATCCTATTCGCAGTATGGGTCCTAGTGTTTTTTATAGCCGGACTTTATGACAAACACACAGTTATCTTTAAAAGAAAGCTTCCGAGCATCATATTGAATGCTCAAATCGCTAATATAATCATAGCGGCTTTATTCTTTTTCCTAATTCCGTATTTTGGTATTACACCCAAGACGAACCTCTTCATCTATCTTTTCATATCCTTCATATTTATAGTTTTCTGGCGATTGTCTTTATTCCCAATCCTTGAAAACAAAAAAAGGCAAAACGCACTACTTATTGCAGGCGGTAAAGAGATGCTAGAGCTTAAAGAAGAGGTTAATAATAACAAGCGATATAATTTTCAATTCACAGCTTTTCTAGACATAGATACTGTAAGCGGTGAGGAGCTAAAGAATTATATTTCAGAGCAAATAAGAGAGAGCAATATTTCTATGATTATTGCTGATACTAGTGATGAGAAAGTCTCTCTAGCTATGCCTCTTTTATATTACCTTGCTTTTATAAAGTCACGTTTTAAGTTTCTAGATTTTCAAAAGATGTATGAGAATATTTTTGACCGTGTTCCGCTATCTCTTGTAAAATATAACTGGTTTTTGAACAATGTCTCAATGATTCCTAAAATCACACATGATATAATAAGAAGGATTATTGATATTGTATTCTCAGTACTCCTTGGAGTGCCATCACTTTTAGTTTATCCTTTTGTAATCAGTGCTATTAAATTTAGTAGCAAAGGTAATATATTTATAAAACAGGAAAGGGTGGGTAGGGACAATAAAACTATAAATATTATCAAATTCAGAAGTATGGAGAGGGATGACAAGGGTGAGAGCTTAGTAAATAGTGATAATAAAACTACAAAAGTCGGTGATATACTAAGAAAGACCAGAATTGATGAATTGCCACAACTTTGGAACGTTCTTAAAGGGGATCTTTCTTTTATAGGGCCACGTCCAGAGACATTGAATCTTGCGGAACTATATGAGAAAGAGATTCCTTACTATAACTTCAGGCATTTTATACAACCAGGGCTTTCAGGTTGGGCACAAATCCATCACACAAGACATCCACATTTTGGTGTTAAATACGACCAGACAAGAGAAAAGCTTTCATATGATATTTATTATATTAAGAATCGCTCGCTCTTACTTGATTTATATATCGGACTTAAGACAATTAAAACTTTATTCTCACGAACGGGGTTGTAGAAAGTATATAAGAAATTAAAAATAAAGAAATGAAAAATAAAAAGATAATAGTAACAGGAGGTGCAGGGTTTATTGGTTCTAATCTAGTAAATGAGCTTGTGGAACTTGGTGCTGATGTGCATGTAATAGACAACCTCTCTGGTGGTAAGAAAGAAAATGTAAATGAGAAAGCAGTTCTGCATGTTGTAGATCTAAGAAATATAGATGATATTATTCCTGTAATAAATGGAGCGGAGTATGTATTTCATTTTGCAGCACTTCCGCGCGTACAATATTCTATAGAGCATCCAGTAGAAACAAATGATGTAAATGTGAACGGTACACTAAATATGTTAGTTGCAGCCCAGAAAGGTGGTGTAAAAAGGGTTGTATATTCTGCTTCTTCCTCTGCATATGGGGACCAAAAAGAAATGCCACTTAAGGAAACTATGACGGCGGGCCCAAAAAGTCCATATGGACTACAGAAGTATATTGGAGAGTTGTATTGTAAAGTGTGGAGTACTGTACATAACCTAGAAACAGTTTCATTGAGGTATTTTAATGTATATGGCAAAGGACAGAACCCAGACGGTGCATACGCTCTTGTTATAGGAAAGTTTTTAAAGCAAAAAGCAGAAGGAAAGCCTATGACTATATGTGGAGACGGAGAAAATACTCGTGATTATACAAATGTTAAAGATGTAGTGCGTGCCAATATTCTTGCAGCACAATCAGATAATGTAGGTAAAGGTGAGGTGATGAACATCGGAGCTGGACATAACCATTCATTAAATAACGTAGCGAAGCTTATTGGTGGGGAAGTGGAATATATTGAAGCACGACTAGAGCCGTCAGACACTCTTGCAGATTCTTCGCTTGCAAAAAAACTAATTGGTTGGGAGCCTACTCTAACTTTAGAGCAAGGTCTTAAGGAGTTGCAGTAGAGAAGTGTTATACTAAATCTAATGAACGAAACAGTTTTTAATTTTTTCAACAATTTTGCATTACAAAACGAAACACTTGATAGTGTGATAATTTTTCTGACAGATAAGTTTGCATTAATTCTTGTTTTTAGTCTTATAATTTTTCTTTTTACACATAAACATAAAGAAGATAATATTAGAAATATTTTCGTTATTTTCCTATCTGCACTTTTTGCGTGGGTTATTGCAAAAGCAATCAAATTTTTCTATTTTTCTCCACGTCCATTTGAAGTGTTAGATACTGCGAACGTACTGTTTGAATACGAACCAGGGGATTCATTTCCATCAGGACATGCGACCTTTTTCTCCGCTCTTGCCACTTCATTTTACTTTTATCACAAGTATCTCGCATGGATTTATATAATAGGAGCTCTTCTTATAGGCGCATCACGTATAGCAGCTGGTATACATTGGCCTGTAGATATACTCGTTGGCTATGCTCTCGGGGGTATTCTTGGGTATTTGGCATATCGTCTGTTTAGAAGGTAGGTACTTGATACATAGTACCTAATACCTTATACTTCTCTGTATGTTTAAAGTCCGCATAATAACCCTAGTCATATTAGTAGCTGCAGCTGGTGTAGGCTATTTTAGCTATTCTTCAGAAATAAATGAAGAATCACGTTTCCAGTTCAAACTCGGGCTTGACCTAGCTGGCGGTACTCATTTGGTTTACAAAGCCGATACCTCTGAGCTTCCCGCAAGTGATGTCTCAACTTCAATGGATACACTTCGTGATGTTATAGAACGACGCACGAACCTCTTTGGTGTGTCAGAGCCTATGGTACAGATAGAAAAGAGTTCTGTATTTGCAGGAGGGGAGCGAGAGCAACGTCTTATTGTAGAGCTTCCTGGTGTTACAGATATTTCTGAAGCAGTACGAATAATAGGTGAGACACCACTCCTTGAGTTTAGGCTTGTAAATCAAGATGTAGAACCACTGGCAGAAGGTGAAGAGCTTACTCAAGAGATATTTGATGCGATGTTCACTTCTACAGATCTTACAGGACGATACTTAGACCGCGCAGCACTCGAGTTTGGTCAGGGAGGTACAAGTGGACACGTTCAGAACGAACCTATCGTACGTTTAGATTTTAATAGAGACGGAGGAGACCTCTTCGCAAGTATTACAAAAGAGAACGTAGGACGAACTCTCGCAATCTTCCTAGACGGTGACCTGAAGTCAGCACCAGTCATAAACGAAGAGATTACAGGAGGTAGTGCTATCGTCTCAGGTGGGTTCACACCACAGGAAGCGCGCGACCTTGTCCGCAATCTAAACTTAGGTGCGCTACCCGTACCAATAGAGCTTATCAGTACTCAAACTATCGGTGCATCTCTAGGGAAAGACGCTTTAGACAAAGGCGTACAAGCAGGGATGTTTGGCCTTATAGCAGTGGCTATATTCTTGCTTGTTTGGTACAGACTCCCAGGTTTGGTCGCAGTGATATCTCTTACTGTTTACATTATAATAATGCTCGCACTATTCAAGCTTATCCCTGTCACTTTGACTGCCGCAGGGCTCGCAGGCTTCCTACTCTCTATCGGTATGGCAGTTGATGCTAACGTACTTATCTTTGAGAGAATGCGAGAAGAGCTTAAAGCTGGCAGTGATACAGAAAGTTCAACTCACAATGGTTTCAAACGAGCGTGGCTTTCAATACGAGACGGAAACATTTCAAGTATAATCACAGCAATTATCCTCTTCTGGTTTGGTACATCTCTTGTAAAAGGTTTCGCACTTACATTTGGTATTGGTATCATCATCAGTATGTTTACAGCTATCACAGTATCAAGAACATTCCTATATGCATTTGGTAAGCTTGAGAACAGGGGAGTAATTAAGTTCTTATTTGGTTCAGGAATAAAATAAAATTATGTTAATAGTAAAATACAGAAAAATATTTTTTATACTTACAGGTCTTATAGCTGCCGCCGCTATTTTTTCAGTTTCATTCTTCGGGCTTAACTTCGGTATTGATTTTACAGGCGGTGCTATTACAGAAGTGAGTTATCCAGAAGTAGTTCTTGAAGAGGAAAATATAAATATCAGACCTTCAAAAGAAACACTTGAAACTGGTTTGCAAAACTTAGACATTGGAGGGTTTTCTATAAGACCAACAGGGGAGAGCGGTTATATTTTAAGGACCCAAGATCTCACAGAAGAGAAGCGAGTGGCAGTATTAAATACATTGTCTCTAGGTGGTGAGAAGCAGGTCATACAAGAGAGGTTTAACTCTATTGGCCCAACCATAGGCTCCGAGCTTCGTAATAAGGCATTTGTAGCTATAGGTATCGTAGTTGTAGCCATAATCCTTTTTGTAGCTTTTGTATTTAGGAAGGTCTCACAACCCGTGTCTTCTTGGAAATACGGTATTGTGGCAATTATTGCTCTCATCCACGATGTGCTTGTGCCCGTTGGAATATTTGCATTTTTAGGATATTCAGTAGGAGCAGAAATTGACATACTTTTTATAATGGCACTTCTTGCCATACTCGGATACTCCGTGAACGACACTATAGTAGTGTTTGATAGAGTACGTGAGAACCTACGTATTAATCGTGAAAACGGAAGTAAAGAAGATTTTGAACTTACAGTAGGTAAGAGTTTGAGTCAGACATATGCACGTTCTATAAACACATCCCTCACAACACTCTTTGTACTCATCGCACTGTTCTTCTTAGGTAGTGTTGCTACACAAGACTTCGCACTTGTACTTGCTACAGGAGTTATAGCTGGTACCTACTCTTCAATCTTCTTAGCTACGCCACTGCTTGTAGCTATAGGTAAAAAATCTTCAAAATAATTAGTGCTATACTTACTTAATGATATATTTTGATATATTGATAATTGCTTTTCTTTTAAATTTTCTTTGGGAAGTTTGGCACTGCAATCTTTATAAAACAATTCATAAAATGAGCTTGGGGCCAGTTATTCGTTTGCTTACGAAAATGTCACTCAAAGATGGTTTATGGGTTGTCCTTTTTTATTTTATTACAGTTATAGTGTTTGGAAATATAAATATTCTTGAAAATTATACTCAACTTGGATTATTTATAATAATTTCTCTTACCTTCTCTTTTATAGATGAGAAAGTATCACTTAAGATGGGACGCTGGAGCTATGCGAAAAATATGCCAACGATTTTCGGCGTCGGTATAACACCACTTCTTGAAGTCGCTGTTACAGGAGTCTTAGCGTTTGCTATAGTATTCCTAATATAATTATTTAGTTGTTGGACAACTAAAAGCCCTTAAACCGCTCATTTGCTCCGCAAATGAGCGGTTTGTTATATAAAGCATATAAAATTAAATATATGTACAAGACACGTGGACGTGCGACGTCCACGTGGTGTATACTTAATCTAATGAAAGATGATATTTTCCACATTCTAAATAGGGGAGTAGAGAAAAGAAAAGTCTTTTTAAATAATAAAGATTATCTTAGATTTGCTAACAATCTTAATGGATTCAATACAGTCAAAAACGTTCGTTCTTATTCTGAAAGATGCAATAAAAATGTGGACGTCGCACGTCCACTTAGTGAGGAATTAGTTGATGTTTTGTGTTGGTCTCTGATGCCTAATCATCCACATATCTTAGTATTAGAAAAAGATGACAATAATGCTGGGAAATTTTCTAGGAAAGTATTTGATGGTTATACAAAATATTTTAATAAAATCAATGACAGAAGTGGAGTTTTGTTTCAGGGAAGAACAAAAATAATACCAATTCAGAGAGATAGTCATTTCTTATGGATTCCTTTTTATATCATGGCAAATCCACTTGATTTATTTCAGTTAGACTGGCGTGAGAATGGAATTAAAAATCCTAAGAAAGCTTTTGAGTTTTTAATAAATTACCGTTGGTCAAGTTTACAAGATTTAGTTGGTAAGAACAATTTTCCAGATATAGTAAACAAAAAGTTATTTTACGAATTATATAACACAAACGAAAAAGATTTTAAAAGAGAATTCATGCAGTGGCTTGAGGAGTTTAAGGGAGGTTATGATCTTGATGAATAATGTGGACGTCGCATGTCTACATTAAGGTTGCAAAATACTCCAATATCTGATAAAAATATGTCAGATTCAAAAATAGAAAAAGTAGTTTTTTACAATATAAACCAGTTAAATAGAAAAGGAGAAATGCAATGAAGAGTCTTTTAGATGGAAGCAAGCCATGTCTGTATGCACTTGATTTTTATTACGATGGTCACAGAAAGACCGGTATAATTGGCCCTTCCATAGTTGTAAGGGTCCATAATAAATTCATTGAAGGTTTTAAGTTTAACCCCGACATGCCAGCTCTTGAAATAATGAAAGAGAGATTTGGTCTTACAGATTTCAAATATGATCTCAAAAGTGATATCGGCTACAACGGCGTCATAAAAAGAGTTGGAGGTCCACAAGAACGTCATGCAGGTTTTGACTTCACAGAATTTAAAGTAAACCTTCCTTGGAAGAAGACACAAATAGAAGGTCAGTGCTCTAAGTGTGGTGGGTCAGCTATGATAGACGATGAGGATTGTCCAGATTGTTTCGGTACAGGTTTTGATTATCTTGAGAATGAGGACATAGAAAGTGAGATAAATACTATCTCTGCAAGTCTGGCAGTACTCTTTTCTATTCTAAGAGATGACTCAGTCTATGATATAAGTACTGATAGGAAACAATTGTTAACTGTTGAGACTATTCCACAAGTTAGGAACGAAGAGTCTTCTCTGTTTGGTATTGTTAGCTCAGATCTTATGATGAATATATTTCCAAATATTTATAAAGGAAAGTATTTAATAGCCGATAAGATTATAGGTTCTATGATCGCCGCATATAATTGTATGAATTTTGGAGGCGATCCAACTGATAGTAAAAGCGAGAGTGAGCTTGCTAAATTTCGTATAAACATTGGCGATAAATTTAGTCTGCTTATGTATGCTCCAGGCACGACGATCTCTTCAGGTAGTGAGTGTCTCATTTACCCAAATACTTACGGGAGGGCTGGTGCATATAAATATACTTCAAAAGATATTAACTCGCCACTTATTCAGCTGGTATTCTTAGCAGGACTAGCCCAGCTTTATCGAGAAGGACAATTTTGGATGCATAGGCCATACATGTAGATAATAATCCCCACAGAAACCCCGGCTTT
>JABGQE010000008.1:14720-22680 GCA_018648925.1 bacterium
ATATATGTATATAATGGTAACACTGCTCAAAGGGGCGGTTTTTTAACTAGAACTTTGACAATTATACAGACCTACTTCTACTTTTGGTGAGTACATAAAAGTAGGTCAACAGCCGGCAAATCTCTAGAGCGAGATTTGCCAAATGCAAGGTAAGTAAATATAGGCTTGTCGAGATTTCCCCCCGGGAACTCAGGCAGGTAAAACATAAAATATACAGTGATAAAAAGAGATGAAAGAAGATTTACATATTTTTTCTTTTGTTTCGTTCAAAAAAATTCGAGCACGATTACTTCTACAAGTAATCACTCAAATTCTTATTTAGAGTTTGATCCTAGCTCAGGGTGAACGCTGGCGACGTGGATAAGGCATGCAAGTCGAACGGGTTTAGACCCGTGGCAGACGAGGTAGTAAGGCATAGGTACGTACCCCAAAGTCGAGCATAACCCACCGAAAGGTGGAGCAATTCTCGATAGTCTCGCAAGAGTAAAGTTTTAACGCTTTGGGAACGGCCTGTGTGGTATCAGCTTGTTGGTAGTGTAAAGGACTACCAAGGCTATGACGCCTAGGGGAGGTGAGAGCCTGACCCCCACCGATGGAACTGAGAACGGTCCATACTCCTACGGGAGGCCGCAGTCGAGAATCTTCCGCAATGGACGAAAGTCTGACGGAGCGACGTCGCGTGGTTGATGAAGTCCTTCGGGATGTAAAGACCTTTTATGAAGGAGAAAGTGCGTTTTTGACGTATTGATGTTACTTCATGAATAAGGGGCTGCTAACTCTGTGCCAGCAGCAGCGGTAATACAGAGGCCCCAAGCGTTACCCGGAATCACTGGGCGTAAAGAGTATGTAGGCGGTTGTATTAGTCTTCTGTTAAATTTCTGCGCTTAACGCAGAGTCCGCAGGGGAAACGGTACAACTAGAGGGTGTGAGAGGTTTATGGAACTCATAGTGTAGGGGTGAAATCCGTTGATATTATGGGGAACACCAAAAGCGAAGGCAATAAACTAGCACATTCCTGACGCTGAGATACGAAAGCGTGGGTAGCGAATGGGATTAGATACCCCAGTAGTCCACGCCCTAAACGATGTCTGTTAGCTCTTTGGAGTATCGACCCTCTGAGGGGCAAAGCTAACGCGTTAAACAGACCGCCTGGGTAGTACGGCCGCAAGGCTAAAACTCAAAGGAATAGACGGGGGCTCGCACAAGCGGTGGATCATGTGGCTTAATTCGATGCTACACGAAGAACCTTACCAAGACTGGAAATTCAAATGACGATCTTAGGAAACTAAGATTTCCTTCGGGCATTTGGACAGGTGTTGCATGGCCGTCGTCAGTTCGTGATTTGAATTGTTCCCTTAAGTGGGGAAACGAACGCAACCCCTATTGCCTGTTATACGTGTCAGGCGAGACTGCTACCTCACGGTAGAGGAAGGTGGGGATGACGCCAGGTCAGCATGACCCTTGATGTCTTGGGCTGCACACATGATACAATGGGTACTACAACGGGACGCAATATCGTAAGATGGAGCAAATCCTAATAAAGGTATCCTAAGTTCGGATTGAGGTCTGCAATTTGACCTCATGAAGTTGGAATCGCTAGTAATCGCAGGTCAGCTATACTGCGGTGAATACGTTCTCGAGCCTTGTACTCACCGCCCGTCAAGTCAAGGAAGCCGGGAGTGCTCAAAGTCCCATTTCGGTGGGCCTACAGTAAACTCGGTAACAGGGGCTAAGTCGTAACAAGGCACGGCTAGCGGAAGCTGGTCGTGGATTATTTCCAACGGAATCCGTTCATTTATATATTATATATTTGGACTTATTGAGTCGGTTTTCTGGATCTCGATCGAGTTCGGAAAAGATTATGATTGAATATCTTAAAAGCAATTTGACATTTAGCAAAGACTAAACGACATTTGGGAAAGACCAAATAGTCAGCTTAGGCTGATGAGAACGAAACAAAAGAAAGAATATGTTTTTAATATTTATTTGCAACACAAAACACGCGCGCCTCACGGCACGCGTGTTTTGTTGCTCAAACCCCATATTTTTGGTACTATCTTTCTATTGCGAGTGTAGCTCAGTTGGTAGAGCATTCCGCTGATACCGGAAAGGTCCAAGGTTCAAATCCTTGCGCTCGCACAAGATTTGTTATAATAAACTTATGACACTTATATACATAGCAATAGCATTTATTCTCGGACTAATGTTCGGCAGATATTCACTTAGAGGCCTTGCCTCTAAGTCGGGAGGTAGATCATCTGAAGTCATGAACGAACTCCGCGAAGAGGCACACGAAACCATAGAGAAAAGGACAAACAAACGTAAAGCACGGGTTCTTGCGCTCGCGCAAAAGCAGGGGAGAATAACTAATAATGACGTAGAAGATATGTTTTGTATATCAAACAATACTGCACGTAATTATCTTGATCAGCTTGAGCATGAAGGTAAGCTCAAACAAGTAGGCACAACAGGTAGAGGAGTTTACTATACGCCGATACGATAAAAACCACTAAATACCTCATTTCTTCAAGAAATGAGGTATTTAGTATATACTTCCACAATATGACCAACTATTTTAAAGACAAAAAAATAACAGTTATGGGACTAGGGCTTTTGGGCCGTGGTGTAGGTGACGTGGAGTTCTTAGCTCAAAACGGCGCTGATTTAATAGTGACTGACCTAAAGACTAAAAAGCAGTTACAGGTATCACTTGATAGATTAAAAAAATTCAAAAAGATTAAATATGTTCTCGGCAAGCATAGATTAGAAGATTTTAAAGACAGAGATATGATTCTGAAGTCTGCAGGTGTACCACTTGATTCTATTTATATAAAAGAAGCAAAGAAAAACAAAATACCTGTTGAGATGAGTGCCTCACTTGTCGCCAAACTTTCAGATGCAAAAATCATAGGCATCACAGGAACAAGAGGTAAATCTACTGTAACGCAGATGATTTACGAAATACTAAAAGCTTCTAAGAAGAAAGTTTTCCTCGGGGGCAATGTTCGTGGTATTGCTACGCTACCGCTTTTAGAGAGTACAAAAAAAGGGGACTATATAGTAATGGAGTTAGATTCATGGCAGTTGCAGGGGTTTGGTGAGGGTAATATCAGCCCGCATATTGCAGTGTTTACAAACCTTATGCGCGATCATATGAATTACTATAAAGGTAGTATGGCAAAGTATTTTACAGACAAAGCTAATATTTATAAATATCAGAAAAAAGGAGACTACTTAATAGCAGGGAAAGAGATAGCTAGAAAAATAAAGGACAGTCCTTTATTAAAACCTAAAAAGCTTCCTGAAAGCTGGAAGCTTAAAGTGGCAGGGGAGCACAATAGAGAAAACGCATCGCTTGCAAGAGAGGTTGCAAGTAAAGCTGGAGTATCAGAAAAGATAATCAAAAAAACACTAGAGAATTTCAAAAGCGTAGAAGGGCGACTTGAGTATATGAAAGCAGTCCGTGGTGTAAAAATCTACAATGACAACAATGCCACAACTCCAGATGCTACTATTATGGCGTTACGTGCTTTGGGGGACACAAGCAAAAATATTGTTCTCATAATGGGTGGTGCAGATAAGAATCTTGATATGAAACCACTACTAAAAGAAATAGAGAAATATTGTAAATCAGTTGTATTACTTTCAGGGACTGGAACAGATAAATTGAAAAATTTAAAATTTGAATATAAAAAAGCTAATAATCTAAAAGATGGAATTATGCAAGCTTTAAAAGACTCAAAGCAAGGTGACATAGTACTATTCAGTCCAGCTTTTGCATCATTTGGTCTATTTGAGAATGAATATGATAGAAATGACCAGTTTATAGAGCTTGTCAAAAAATTGAAATAATTATGAATATAGATAAAATTAAAAAAGTTCACTTTATCGGTATTGGCGGTATTGGTGTGTCTGCTATTGCGCGGATGTTTCTAGCAAGAGGTGTGGAAGTGAGTGGGTCTGATACAGAAGAGTCAGAGATCACAAAAGAGCTTACAGATATGGGCGCTCAAATTTCTTATGGACATAGAGCAGAGAACCTCGCTGATAATACTGATCTAGTTGTTTACACTATTGCTATTGATAAAGATAATCCAGAATTTCTGAAGGCAAAAGAGCTTGGCATTGAGGCACGAACATATTCACAGATGCTAGGAATTATTTCCGAAGGGTATTACACCGTTGCTGTGTCGGGTACTCATGGCAAGACAACTACGACAGCAATGTTTGCAAAAGTTGCAGTTAGTGGCGACCTTGATCCGACTGTAATAGTGGGAAGTCTACTTAAAGATTCTGGAAGTAATCTAGTAATAGGGGGTAGTGATTTATTTATAGTAGAAGCGTGCGAGTATAAGAGGTCATTTTTAGATCTAAAACCTAATATATTAGTAATTACAAATATAGAAGAAGATCACCTAGATTATTATAAAGACCTTGCTGATATTCAAAGTGCGTTTAGAGAATTGGTTGATAAAATGGGCGAGAGTGATTTTGTCGTTTGTAATCTAAATGATGAGAAAGTAAAGCCTGTAATTGAAAATACAAAATGCAAAATTATAGACTATGCAAAAGTAGAAGACATTAAAGATTTAAAAGTTACAGGGGAGTACAATCAGCAAAATGCAAAAGCAGCATTTGCTGTCGCAGAAATTTTAAAAGTTGAAAATGAAAAAATAATTTCTGCTCTTATAGGGTTTGAAGGTGTTTGGAGAAGGTTTGAATATAAAGGAAAGACAGAAAGTGGGGCAGAAGTATACGACGACTACGCGCATCATCCTACAGAAATCCAAGCGGTGCTAAAAGCTGCGCGCGCAAAATTCCCAGACCAAAAAATAATCACAGTATTTCAGCCACATCTCTATAGCAGGACAAAATTGCTTTTTGGTGACATCTCAGAAAGTTTTGTAGATACAGATCAAGTTCTTGTAACTCCTATTTATGCTGCGCGAGAAGAAAATGACTCAAGTATAAATAGTGAGATACTTGCAGATGAGATAAATAAAAACGGCTCAAGTGCGCAGGCTTTTAAGGATTTTGACGAAATAAAACAGTATTTGAAGGATAATACA
The DNA here is from genome assembly GCA_018648925.1 of bacterium. GTDB lineage: Bacteria > Patescibacteriota > Minisyncoccia > Phycocordibacterales > UBA2163 > UBA2163. The sequence goes on from JABGQE010000008.1 coordinate 19,790, forward strand.
CAAAAAGATGATATTATATTAACAATGGGCGCAGGAGACGTATTTAAAATAGGGGAGGACTTAATCAATAATAAAAATGAGTAGATATAGCATAATAATCACAATAGCAGTTTGGGTAATAATACTTCCGTTCCTGGGTTTTCCTAGTTTTTGGGAGACACTCTTCTTAGTATTGTCAGGTTTTGGAATCATATTTTATACATTTATGTTGAAAAGTGAATCTGCGAATGGTTCGTCATGGAGTTTTAGTAAAGATAACGACGTATACGTAGAAAACGGAATAGATCACAACAATGAAAAAAAGATTCAAAAGCAAAAATAAAATAAATAGAACCGGTTTGATAATTTCCGGTCTACTTGCAGCCGGATTTTTTTCTGTCTTATATTTTGGTATTCCTACAATCATCCCGACGACATATAACGGTTTAGGATTAGCGTCTGATTTTAAGAGTCAAAACAATATAGCTACAAGCTCTTCAAATGTAGGAGAGAATCAAATCCGCCAGCTGGCGGAGAAAAAGTTTGTAGCAACACATGTTAAAACCCCAAAAGCTGTGAAGGCAATCTATATGACGAGTTGGGTGGCAGGCACACCGTCCTTTAGAGAGAAGCTTGTAAAGATTGCCGATGAGACAGAAATCAATTCTATAATAATAGACATTAAAGACTATACAGGGCGCATAGCATTTAAGGTAGACGACGAGAGTTTGCAAGAGGTTGGTTCCGTTGAAAATCGCATTTCTGATATTCGTGAGTTTATCGCACGGCTTCATGAGAAAGGCATTTATGTCATGGGACGTATATCAGTCTTTCAAGATCCGTATTATGTATCCAAGTATCCAGAGTTTGCTGTAAGGCGCGAAAGCGACGATGGTATATGGGAAGACTATAAAGGTATCTCTTGGCTCGATGCGGGCTCTAAAGAAGTTTGGGATTATACCGTAGCGATAGCAAAAGAATCATACAATACTGGTTTTGATGAACTTAACTTTGATTACATAAGATTTCCGTCAGATGGTAATATGTACGATATAAAATATCCGTTTAGTGAGGAGAAGGTTATGGCTGACCCTAATTATGGTAAAGCAGAAGTGATGCGCAGTTTTTTCAAATATCTTCATGAAGAAATGAAAGATACAGATGCTGTACTTTCAGCTGATATGTTTGGAATGGTGACAACCAATCCAGACGACTTAAACATAGGGCAAGTACTTGAGTATGCAGAGCCGTATTTTGACTACATAGCACCGATGACATATCCGTCGCATTATCCAAAAGGGTTTAATGGTTATCCTAATCCAAATAAAGAAGTATATGGTGTTATAAAATATTCTATGGATCAAGCAGTGAGACGTATGAATGAAGCAAGTACGACACCTTTAAAAATCCGTCCTTGGTTACAAGACTTTGACTACGGTGGCAACTACGACATCGCAGAAGTCCGCGCGCAGATTCAAGCAGTCTATGACTCAGGTCTTACTTCGTGGATGCTTTGGGATCCTTCAAACAGATATACTGTTGACGCGTTACTAAAAGAATAAAATGCCAAAAGTTAAATTTAAATTACCTACAATAAAAAGAGAAGCGGAAATAATGACTTCTTTTTGTAAACCAAGAAAGACCGGGTGGGACAAGAGTGGGGTGGTCTATAGAAATCATCCAGAACTCGGAGAAATGTTGAAAGATAAAAAATCCGACGATTATTATAAATACGTACATAAATACTCTAGTAGTTTTATAAAAAAGAATAGAAAGAAATTAGAAAAATTAGTTATAAAATATCAAATACAGTGGGATAAGATAAATGATGAATATCTAGAAGTTTTGTCTAAACATTTTGAAACTGATTACCCAACAGATAGAAAAATTATTATAGCCTATGTTTCTATTGTTCCAATATTCCCCAGATTTTTAGATAGCTGGAGTTTTAATGTAAGTTCTAAGAATCCTGATTCTATGATATCAATAGCGATGCATGAAATAGTACACTTCCTATATTTTAAAAAGTGGATGGAGGTTTTTCCTAAAACAAAAAGAAGAGAGTTAGATAATCCATATTTGATTTGGAGATTAAGTGAGTTATTAGCCCCTATTATCCTAAATCACAATAAAGATATTGAGAAGATATCAAAACATGAGCATGGGCATTATTCCGTATTCCAAAAGGTAAAAATCGGTAAAAAGACAATGATTAAGCATTTTGAAGATATATATAAAAAGCATCTAAAAAGCGGTAAATCATTTGAAGAGTTTCTAAAAGTCAGTTGGACTGAGACTAAAAAGCATAAGAAAATAATAGGGGATATTTGATATGTTATGGACGAATACAATGGGTTGACAGATTAAATAATATACTGTACACTAGTATTAGTAATTATGTAAAAAGTTATATTAATCTATGTACTTTATAGAAAGGGTGTGTGTGATGTATAGATTTATTAAGTATTTTATATACAGGTTTGTTAAGAATTGTATCGGGTTTTTTGATGGTTATGGTTCTTGTCCAAACTGTGGAGACAGGTGGAATTGGAAGACGTCTGGCAGTATTACATTTGAAGGAGATTGTTCTTCGTCTAGTGGGGTAATGGTATGCAATGAGTGTTTATCTGAACCTCCTAAGTTGGTTGTTGACAGAATTGTCAAAGACTTGAAGCATTCTATGTGGCCTCAAAACGAGATTGAGTCTGTTAAAATGGCCATTAACACTCTTAAGGCGACACATACTTAATAAGTGTACAAGTTAAAAATAGGTAACCATGGGATATAAGATTAGTATCTCATGGTTATTTTAATCTTTAGAAGATAGTACTGAACAACACTCTTTTTATATATCCATATATGTAATATACTTTTAATATATGAATCATGATGAGAGAATTACATATTTTGGT
>JABGQE010000033.1 GCA_018648925.1 bacterium
GGTCTACAGGTCGTTGTGTTACCAGCGCTGTTGTTCCTTTATATGTGAGCGCGGCTGTTACGGAAGATGTGTTACCCTGGATCGCTTTAATCATTGTACTGAACTTTTCGCTTAAGCACCCAAGATACATATCATGTCTTTTTTCCCGCTCATCAATCTTTCGTTGCCATGCCTCGTAAGGGTCTTCTGTTATACCAGGAGTTCCTCTGATAGCGGCGTATGCTGAGGGTACCAGGTCAGTTCCGGTGTTCTTCGTAAGAAGGCTTTTGTCAAAATATGGCGTATAGGTTCCTCCGTAGTTGGGCTTACCCAAGCTTGTAAACAACAGTGGGTCTTTCTCGTGCCATCTCAGATCTTCATTGAAGTACTTCTTCATAATACCAGTAATACCATCAGTTGTTACTGCCGTATTTGCAAAACCACTACCTGTGGTTGCAAGAACTACACCACTTCCTTTTTGACCATCGTTGTCGTTGGCATACACATTAGTCACAACTAATAGTGCTAACGCCATAACAAAGATAGCCAGGATAAGATGAAATTTTTTGAAAAGCATAATTACCTCCAGTCAAAGACAGAAAGATAAAAACTTCTTAATAAGACATTACTAATTACAATGTGCAGAGATGTCGCCCCTCTTCTCTATCTACTTTTGACAATAACAGCTTTTTGGCTATAAATCAAGAGATTTGGCTTACTGTGTGGATAGGGCAAAAGCATTGACAAATATGGTGCATATGCTATAGTAAGACTAAGTAGAGAGTTATTTTTAGTTTAATAAATTTTATTCGGTCAGGAGCCGAGGAAGGAGGATGTTATGAAAGTTAAAAGATTTATAACAATACTCATGTCTCTAATACTCCTGATTGGAGTATTGAGTGGGTGTGCGACTTACAGGCCAATAAATAACAATACGGGTAGATATTATTGTCCTGTGCATATGGTCCGTTATTCACAGCTTGGTAGTCACGGTGGTACTAAGTGCCAGAAACAAAGCAGTTCTGTGTTGTATTCCCAAACCAATGTTATAAACATGGATGCTGGTGCAGGAATCTGTAATAGCTGTGGTAACTACGGATGTAATGGTTCGTGTAAGAAAAGTAGCGGTTTAGCTCTTTTTAATTTCAATATTCAGTCCAATGTTGTAAGAGGGCGCTATTGGCCATCAAGAAGAAGGCTTATATATTATAATAATGTATATAGTGGAAGGCGGATTAATTACTTGGGCAGTAATTGGGGTTGGGGAAATTCTAGACATAGAAGATCTAGGTCCAATAGAAATTGGAACACTGGATATCGAGGTTATGTACGATAAAAGGGAAGTGAGATTCGCGAGAAACTCATTTCCCTTTATTTACGTCTAAAAAATGATAAAGTTAGTTTTATGATATCTAAAAGTTTAAAAGAAACACAAAAGCTGGCAAAAGAATTTGTGGGAAATATTAAAGCTTCTGATAAAGGCTTAGCCTTTGTGGTGGCAATGCATGGAGACCTTGGCTCTGGTAAAACGACCTTTGTAAAAGCTGTGGCAAAAGCGTTTGGTATAGAGAACACTGTTACTAGCCCGACTTTTGTTATAGAGAAGATTTATAAATTAGAGAATCAAGAGTTTGATAACTTAATCCATATAGATGCATATCGGTTAAAGAGTGGCGAAGAGTTAAAGACTATAGGCTGGGAAGAGGTATCTAAGAACCCTAAAAATATAATATTCATAGAATGGCCAAATAATGTAGAAGATATCCTACCTGAAAGTAAGCAAGAAATAATCTTTAAGTTTGTGGACGAAAATACAAGAGAGATTGAGGTTAAATAAATATTTTTGTTGCGAATATGTCTAAATATGTTACAAATGTAACGGAATTAATTAATTTTAATAATCTTTTAAGGAGGGTATAAAAATGAAAATTTTGCATAAAAACCTTCCTAGATTGGTAAGGTTAGCAGCAGATTGGAAAATTAAAGGTAATAGTATTGTTTTACCGCAACATTATGTACCAGATGGCGTTGTCGTTGGTTCAGATGAGTATAAGATATTTTTATTTTATTTTTGTTTTTTGACACCTAGATCACACAGTTCTGTATTGATCAAAAAAATAGATCTATTAATAAAAGACGGCATAAAAGTAGAGCGTCTTTTTGATGAACTTACTCTTACTTCAGAAAGACATATTCCATTTTTTAAGAGACAAATAGGCTGGATGAAGAAATGCCAGGAATCCTTAGGAGGAATAGAAAATATTTCAAGATTTGATAGTGATTACGAATCTGTTGATGAGTTTATTAAGTCCAAATCTTTCCCTGGCTGGGGTCCGAAGTTGTATAGCCTATATAGGATGACATTAGAAGAACTAGTTAGTATCAAGGCTCCGGATGATACTTTTCCTGTTGATGTGCATACCATATCAATGTTGAGTAAGTTCGGAATCTTTAAAATGGAGGGACATAGTAGGTGTATAAAGACGGTAAGCAATTATATTAGGAGAGAAATCTCTATCTTTCTGAAAGAAAAAGATTTAAAAGCTTGGGAAGTACACAATCCCATCTGGTATTTAGGTTCTGTTTGTTGTGCGGCTTGTACCAAAGATAATCTGTTGTGTAAGATTGATTTTTGTTCCAGAGAACACAGCAATAGTAATTATTGGAGAGGGATATTAAAAGCTTGACAAATAGCCTTAAAGATGCTATTATATAAGCATCTTGTTCTTTTACTTTTTTAATTTTCATCTCTTGAAAGGGGACCGAAAATGAAAAACAAACTATCTATATTTTTACTAGTAGTTGTTGTATCTCTATTTTCTTTTTCACAAGTAATGTTTGCTGATGACGTAAGTGATCTTAGGCAAGTATTAAAAACTTGCGAAGGAGAAATTGAAGCAAGGGGTTATGTTGGCACCTATGAATCACAGAGTCCTATAAAAATAAATTATAGCTTTGGTGATAGACACTGCGGTGCTTTATATGTAAATTACAGTGGCGAAGACGTTCATGTCCTTGGACATTACCTTGGAGAAGACAAGGAGCTAATAACACAGTTCCTGCAACTCTCTGGAGTTACAAAGGAACAAATTCTTAAATCTTTTCCTGTATTGGAATAGGAGTAAGAGAACAAGAGTAAGGATTTAGATTTTACTGAGGGCTGGACTAATTTCTATTAGTTTTCAGCCCTTTTTCATTTATGGTAAAATTGGTATATGAGTAATAAGAAAAATCCGCCAGCTGGCGGAGAGAAAA
>JABGQE010000009.1:0-19849 GCA_018648925.1 bacterium
CCTACTGGGTTGTACTGGGTAGCACGAACACGATTGCTGTATCTACCAGCAACTTTGGACGTTTTTTGTGTTATGGGGCAAACTTTCATGATAAATTTTTAATGAATGAAATGAATATAAAAATTATCACCCCCTTCTTTTGCCAGCCTTGGGATGGAAAAGGAGGTGGGTTTTAGTGTTTATAATTTCAATATGTTATCATTTAAATATATATTTTGCAATAGTTTTACAATTAATTCACTTAACCCCCTCTTTATCACTAAACGCGCAAAAAGAGGGGGTGGTGATTTTCTAAAATTCATTTCATTCATTAAGAAAATCTACCATGCAACCAGATTTTATATTTATAATAGCAATACTTATATTTTCCGTAGTCTTACACGAAGTGTCGCACGGCTATGCTGCAAACTTCCTGGGCGACCCTACGGCGCGCTTAGCTGGCAGGCTTACTCTAAACCCAATTAAACATTTGGACATGATGGGGTCTATTATAATCCCTGCAATACTTATCCTTACAGGGGCTGGGTTCATCTTCGGTTGGGCAAAGCCTGTGCCATATAATCCATATAACTTACGCAAAGGAGGGAAGTATGCAGAAGCGATAGTTGCAGGGGCAGGGCCGGCATCTAACTTTATAATAGCAATAATCTTCGGGCTTTTGATGCGTTTTGGTATTGCATCTGGCATAGCCACAGTGCCGTTTATACAAATCGCAGGGATAATAGTATTTGTGAACATAATGCTTGGAGTGTTTAACCTTATTCCAGTATACCCACTTGATGGCTCAAAGGTCTTGGCAGGGATACTGCCGTATAATTCTGGGCAAGCATATAGAAGATTTCAGGACAGTATGGCAAGGTATGGCATAGTTGCTATGTTTGGTTTTCTGTTCGTATTTATATTAATTCTCGGCCCAATATTTGTAAGATTAGTCTCTTTAATATTCTCACTTATTACAGGATTGCCGTTCTTTTAGGAAGTCGTGGGAAAAGGTCTTTCCTCGAGGAGGAGCTCTGCGACGGGAGAGGTGAGACCTTGAGGAGTGATTGAATTTGACTCAACACTAAAACTTCAATATAATATTAAGTATGAACACAATTACTTTATCTAAAACTAAATATTTAAATATACAAGACTCTCAAAAAAAGTTGATGCAGAAAGTAGAATTAATGCAGAAGATGCTTTTAGAGCTTGCCGAAGATAATGTTCGTCCTAAATACGCAGATAAATTGAATAAAATAAGTGCTGATATGGACAAAGGGAAAGGAGTTAAGTTTGCTAACGCTCGAGATATGGAGAAGTATTTAAATGAGATCTAATGAGTAAAGAAGAGAAAATCATCCTTAATCCGTATTTCTCTGATAATTTTAATAGGATATTAAAACGTACTAAGACTAAAGACAAAGCAATATTTCAGCAGATCAAGGAGAACGTTACTAAGATAATGGCTAATCCTTCGTGTGGCAAACCTCTTCGCAATGTTTTGAAAGGGTATCGTAGGGTTCATATAAACTCCTTTGTTTTGGTTTATGAAATAACAAGTACAGAAGTTAAGTTTATTGATTTTGACCATCATGATAAGGTTTATAAAAAGAACTATGCTGAAATCCGTTAAGTCAAACCTGGCGAAACGGTAATTTATGGAGTCGCGGGAAAAGGTCTTTCCTCGGCGAAATGAAATGGAGCGGAGGAGGGAACTTGAGGAGTGACGGAATACAAAAAGTTGCTACAAAGGTTAGACCTTTGTGGGGTGTAGGGCTTAAAATAGGGGGTTTGTTGGCTCTTGACAAAGTGGCTAAACTATGATAGTATTCATGTATAACATATTGGATGTTGTATTGTCCTTTTTATTTTTCCGTTTTTTAACTTTTTGAAAGGAGTTAAGAATGAAATATTCGATTATTACATTACTTATTGTTGCATTTTTGTCTGTTTTTTCAGTTCAGGATTCTTTTGCTATAAAAGGCAAAATCGAGACTCCAGGAACTTCTAGTTTTGCTACTTATTCAGAATTAGAAAAATCCTTGGAAGAATTTTGTAAGGATTTTGTAGCTGCTGGGGCGGTAGTTAAAGTATCTATTAAAGATATAGATGCTATACTTATTCAACCTCGAGACTATTCCGACAGGGCAGTAAGTCTAGAATTGATTGTTGACTCTAAACAGAAATTTATATTCTTTGAGTCTATTATAGATGATAAGAATGAAGAGAGTAGATTAAAAGAGATTTTAAGATTTCGTTTAACTAGCCGTTTTTCTCAAGAAGAGAAAGATGATGCTGCAAATTCATTTGATTTTTCTAAGTTAGAGCGTGCAGTAGAAGAGACGTCTCTGGATGGATTATCCTCAGTCGAGGAATTAGGGGAAGAGTATGCTCTGATTCTAGAATATAAGACTCAGGTTCTTGGAAACATGGAATATGTAGCTCTCTACGAAACAGTAGGACTTATTACTTCTGAAATGGCGAGCGAGTTAAGAGTAAGATTAAATGTATTGTCGATTAGTTTTGGAAAAACCTCTGACAATATATTACAAAAATTGAAGAAGTAGGTATTAAATATAAGCAGCTAAGTATGGTATCCAAGTTGGATTTACCGCTTAGCTGTTTTATTTTTGTTTGTTGCATTATTTTTTACAACAAAGGTTAGACCTTTGTAGAATATAGGGCTTAGAACAAGGAGTTTTGAACTATTGACAAAATAGTTGAACTATGCTACTATAACTACAGAACAGTTCGTATCAGTTCTAATTATTCTAATCTCTAAGGTGGAGGTTTAAAGTGAAATATTTCATCACAACATTTATATTTGTTGTCGCAATTTCTGTTTTTTCGGTTCAGAGTTCTTCCGCAGATACGTCTGCAGAGGGTGTGAATGAATTTCTGATTGGTTTTTACGAAGCATCGGAAGAAACTGAAAAAGAGCTTAAATCTTCCGTAGAAGGCTTAAAGAAGACTTTTAAGGAAAGAAGTTTTAAAGCAGTTAAAGAGCTTTCAGATGCAATGAAGACGTTAGGTTTTGTAAAAGTTAAGCTGGCATGTGTTTTAGCAGATGAATTTGAAATAGCGGATAAAAAGAGGAGAGTTGAAATTTTGGCGATAGCTCGCAGATTTAATGTTAGCGAGACATTTATTGAGGAGAGGTTTAATTAATTATTAAGAAAAACAATAGTGATTACAGTGGCTTGATGCGATTCGTCGTATCAAGCCTTTTCATTTGCATTATTTTGGCTTTGTAGTATATTGTATCTACTTGCGGAAGCGGGTTTTTTTATAGAGAAACAAGGAGCTAAGCGACTATGATTCTCATAACCCCCTTCTTTTGCCAGCTTAGCTGGAAAAGGAGGTGGGTAGAAGATCGGTTCGTTAGAAATAATCCCCTCCTTATCTCGCCACAAGCGAGTAAAAGAAGGGGATGATGATTTTCTAACCACTCACTCCGTTCGCGGAGAAAATCTATCATGTCCACAATTAACCAATTAGTAAAAAAGAAAAGAAAGAAAGAAAAGACAAAGTCAAAGACTGTGGTTTTAGGGCGTGGTTTTAATACATTGAAGAATAAGCCTACTTTCTATGCATCTCCATTTAAGCGTGGTGTATGTATAAAAGTTATGACAAAGACACCTAAAAAACCTAACTCTGCTGTGCGAAAGGTAGCAAGAGTACGACTTACAAACGGTATGGAAGTTACAGCATATATCCCAGGTATGGGGCATAACCTACAAGAGCACTCAGTGGTGTTACTACGTGGTGGACGTGTGAAAGATATTGGACTACGATACACTGTGGTGCGAGGAAAGCTTGATGCCGGAGGTGTAGAGAAGAGAAACAGAGGACGAAGTAAGTACGGAGCTAAAAAGGCTAAATAATATATGGTAACCAAGGACTCACCCCCACTCCACTACGCTCCGCCGAGGAAAGACCTTGATTTCAAAAATTAAAAATTTATCATGAGAAGAAAAATTAAAAGAAGAAAAGAAGTAGGAGCAGACTCAAAGTACGAGTCTGTTAAACTTGCTAAATTTATCAACTACGTAATGCTAGACGGTAAGAAAAATACTGCGCGTAAGGTGGTGTACGACACACTTGAGGAAATAAAAACTAAAGAAAAGACAGATAAGCCAGCGGTGCTATTTGAATCTGCACTGGACAACGTTAGCCCTAATATGGAAGTACGTTCACGAAGAGTGGGAGGTGCTAACTATCAGGTTCCTAGAGAAGTACGACCAGAAAGACAGCTGTTGCTTTCAATGCGTTGGATTATCGGTGCAGCAAAAGCAAAGAAAGGTTCAGCAATGTATAAAAGACTTGCAGAAGAACTAATACTTGCAAGTAAGAATGAAGGTGAAGCTATAAAGAAGAAAGAAAATATGCACAAAATGGCAGAATCTAATAAGGCATTTGCACACTTTGCGTGGTAAAGTTCGCTCGATAAGCTTTCATTAAAAAGCACACATAAATTTGTAGCGACAAATTTTGCTCTGCTCGTTTCGTTGAGACGAAACTGCGCAAGGCTTTTAAATAAAACTTACCTTGCTCCGACGAGACAACGAAATTCCGAATGACAAAAAAATTTCAAAGGACAATAGAAGATTTTGCATGTGAGAATTGTGAAGAGGAGGTTAAGGGTGATGGCTATACTAACCATTGCCCTGTTTGCCTATGGAGTAAGCATGTAGATATTAATCCGGGGGACAGAAAGGCGGACTGTGGTGGTCTTATGGAGCCAATTAGTATAGAGACAGAAAAAGATGAGCATATAATGACTCACCGTTGTCAGATATGCGGGCATGAAAAGAGGAATAAAACTGTTCAAGAGGATGATTTTGAGAAAATAATTGAGATTTCAAATTATTAAGGTCTGTCTTGCTTGTTTTAATATAATGAAGTATAGTACTTATAACTTAGCCGATGAGGCTTTTTATTTTTATTTATAATTAAGAAAACATGGAAAGAGATTATCCACTAGAAAGAGTAAGAAATACAGGGATCATTGCACATATTGATGCCGGCAAAACTACGACAACTGAGCGTGTGCTCTTTTATACTGGAGTATCACACAAGATAGGTGAGGTACATGAAGGGGAAGCAACTATGGACTGGATGGAGCAAGAGCAAGAGCGAGGTATTACTATTACTTCTGCTGCTACGACTGCTTTCTGGACTCCAACATATGCAGACAAAGGAGACGATAGTCAGAAGTATCGTTTTAATATTATAGATACACCAGGTCACGTGGACTTTACAGTAGAGGTAGAACGATCTCTAAAGGTGCTCGACGGTGGAGTGGTAGTGTTTGACGGGGTGGCAGGAGTGGAACCACAGTCTGAAACTGTATGGCGACAAGCAGACAAATACTCTGTGCCTAGAATTTGTTTTATAAATAAAATAGACAGAACTGGTGCGTCATTTGAACGTTCATACCAGACTATCCTAGACAGACTTACAAAAAATGCTGTACGAATGCAGATACCAATAGGAGAGGAAGACAAAATGGAAGGTGTAGTAGACTTGCTTAAGATGAAAGCGTATTACTTTGAAGGGCAAATGGGTATGGATGTAAGAGAAGACGAAGTACCAGCAGAACTTAAAGAAGAAGCTGAGAAATACAGAGGTGAACTTATAGAAAAAGCTGTTGAAAATGACGAACAACTAATGGAAGACTTCCTAGAAGGAAAAGAGATTCCAATAGATGCTCTTAAAAAGGAAATCAGAAAAGCAACGATTGCAAATGAATTTGTGCCAGTGTTTACAGGTACGGCGCTTAAGAATAAAGGAGTACAATTAGTGCTTGATGCTGTGGTGGATTATTTACCGTCACCTATTGATATACCAGCTGTGAAAGGTATTGACCCTAAGACAGAAGAAGAGATAGAAAGAAAAGCATCAGACGACGAACCTTTTGCAGCACTTGCTTTCAAACTTCAGACTGACCCGTTTGTAGGGCAACTTACATACTTTAGAGTTTACTCTGGAACACTTGAAGCTGGTTCTTATATTTACAATACAACAACAGGTAATAAAGAAAGAGTAGGGCGAATACTACGTATGCATGCAAACTCACGTGAAGAGGTGAAGAAGGTTTATGCGGGGGAGATCGCAGCGGCGGTAGGGCTTAAAGACACTAAGACTTCAGACACCTTGTCTGATGAAGATAATCAGATAATCCTAGACAGGATTGAGTTCCCAGAGCCTGTGGTAAACCTAAAGATTGAACCAAAGACAAAGGCTGACCAAGAGAAGATGGGTATCGCACTTAAGAAGCTTTCAGATGAAGACCCTACATTTAGAATAACAACAGACTCTGAAACAATGGAGACTATAATCGCTGGTATGGGTGAGCTTCACTTGGATATTCTAGTAGACCGAATGAAAAGAGAGTTTAATGTAGAAGCAAACGTCGGTAAGCCACAAGTAGCATATAAAGAAACTATTCAAAAAGAAGCAGAAGCAGAAGTAAAATACATAAAGCAGTCAGGTGGTCGTGGACAATACGGTCATGTGAAGGTTAGGATCAAGCCGCTTGAAGCTCTAGAAGAAGACGCAAAAATACCTAAGAATGTTACGAGAGATGAAGGATTTGAGTTTGTAAACAGTATTAAAGGTGGGGTTATTCCTATGGAATTTATCCCAGCAGTTATGAAGGGTGTTAAAGAGGGGATGCAAAGAGGTATTGTCGCAGGATATAAACTGGTAGACATCTCTACAGATCTCTTTGACGGTTCATATCACGATGTAGACTCATCTGAGATTGCCTTCAAGATTGCAGGTTCACAAGCTTTCCAGCAAGCAGCTGCAAAAGCAAAGCCGGTATTGCTTGAGCCTATTATGAAAGTAGAAGTAGTAACACCAGAGCAGTTCATGGGTGACGTAACAGGTAACTTGAGTTCAAAGCGTGGACAAGTAGAAGGTATGGAAGACAGAGGAATGCTTAAGGTAGTGAACGCAAAAGTGCCACTTTCAGAGATGTTTGGATACACTACTACACTTCGCTCAATGACAGAGGGAAGAGCTTCGTCTACTATGGAGTTTGATCACTATGAGGTAGTGCCACAAAACGTAGCGGAAGAAATAAAGGAAGCGAGAGGGTAGTATTTAAAATAATAAAACGATTAAAGGGAGACAACTAACAAGTTGTCTCCCTTTTTGGTTTTAAATATAAATTAATTTTACTAAACTGCTCTTAGTCCAATAGTTACTAGCCACCATGTACCTATACTTGCTATATAACCCAGAAAGATAACAGGCGCCCATTTGATATGGGACATAAAAGTATAGTCTTTCTCTATACCCATTACTGCCACACCTGCAGCAGAACCTATTGATAGTAGGCTTCCACCTACGCCACATGTCAGTGTGACAAGAAGCCATTGGTCCAAACCCATATCAAGTCCCATGTTTAATACTGCATACATGATTGGAATATTGTCCACAATAGCAGAAAAGATTCCTATAGAACTGTTAGCTACAGTATTACCGGCTAAGGTATAAAAACCTCCACCAACTGTAGCCAGAAAGCCAATGTACTGTAGTGCGCCTACTGCGGTTAATACCCCGAAGAAGAAAAGAAGAGTGTCAAATTCTACTTTCTCAATTCCATGCTCAAATACATCAACATGTTTACTATCACCATTATTTTTTCTCATATTTTGTATCTTCATATAGAAGGTTTTAAACATGAGGAATCCAAGTCCGCACATCATACCCATAAACGGTGGGAGATGTAGAAATTGGTGAAAGCACACTGCTGTAGCTATCGTAAGTGCAAAGCAAATCATTGTTCTTTTTGCTCCTTGTCTCATAGAGACTGACTCTTCTGTTGAGTCTGGTCTTCCTTTTGGAAGAAATAAACTCATAATGAAGGCTGGGATAATCCAGTTTACAATTGATGGAAGTACTAGATACACAAACTCTAATGTATGTACCTTTTCAGCAGTCCACACCATCAATGTGGTAATGTCCCCAAAAGGACTCCATGCGCCACCGGCGTTTGCTGCAATTACTATGTTTACAAATGCTGGCACTATAAACTTTTTGTTACCGTCACTTACTGCAAATGCAACTGTAGACATAAGCAAAGCACTTGTTAGGTTGTCTGCTAAAGGTGACAGGAAAAATGTTAAAATCCCTGTTGTCCAGAACAAAGATTTAAAACCCATACCTTTAGACAGTAACCACGAACGTAAGGCCTTGAATACATTTAACGAAGTTAATGTATTGATGTACGTCATCGCAACAAGAAGAAAGAAAAACAATCCTCCAATCTCTGCAATAAGATGCTCAACAAATTCGTGCGCTCCTTGCGTGTGATGTATCTTTTCGTAAATACCAATACACATCCACATAAGACATCCTACCAGTACTATCGGCTTGGACTTCTTTAAATGGATCTTTTCTTCAAAAATAATTAAGATATAAGCCATTGTAAATATTATTAACAATGTATATCCTAACCACGAATTAAGCATGTGCATTAGGCACACTCCTTTCTGCTAAGTTAAAGATGTAAATTAATTTAATATTCAGTTTGAAACGTACTACAAATCCTGCATTGTTGTAACATATCTAACTGCCCGATGCAATTTAGTTGCCTTTTTTTGAGATTTATATAGACTGGTGGGTAGTAAGTAGTTTTTATCATATTTAATATTTTTGAAATGGAGGTGATTAATGTATAGAAGATCAATGGTGGTGATGTTAGTATTGTCGTTTTGTTTGGTTTTCACAAATTTTTGTTTTGCCGAAGTAGAGTTTAGGGCTGCCAATAGCAAAAGAACTTTTATTCTAGAAGTTGATGTTGTTAACACAAATTGCCCTGCAGATAAGTTAAATATATTTTTAAATTTTAAAATATTAACCTCACCTTCTAGGAAATCTTTAGTACCAAAACCAACTATGAAAGATTTTAGTAAAATTTCGGAAATTTTAGAATTAGATGATAATAAATCTCAATGGTTTCCTTATGAAGGACCAATATTTTGGAAAGGAGAACAGTTGTTTGATATAACTAATTATATGATGACTTTCTCTGTAGTTTTTTTAGGTATTGATAATAATATACAAAAAGACGAAGCTATAAAACAAATAGTTGGGTATTTGTCTCAGAATGTATATGGAGAATCAATAGTTGTCAGTAAATTAGTCGCATACTAAACTAAAGATTAGGCAGGGAACTTACTAGTATGAGTTCCCTGCTTTTTTATTTGACAAAAAGTATACCGTTATATATACTTTGGTATATGAGTAATACACAAACCATATTAAATATAAAAACTGACAAAAAGCTTAAAGAAAATGCCAAGAAAGTGGCGGGTAAGATAGGTGTGCCTTTAAGTACTGTAGTTAACTCATTTCTAAAGCAATTTGTTCGCGATGAGGAAGTTACTTTTTCATCAAAGAGTTACCAAATGACTCCGTATCTTGAATCACTAGTGGAAGAAGCTAGAAGAGATCGTAGAGCAGGAAAAACTTCTGGTCCTTTCAGTAATGCCAAAGATCTGATGAAACACTTGAATTCTTAGTATATGGAAATTGTAACTACAAAGAAGTTTGATAAGCAGTTTAGGAGACAATCAGTAAAAATAAAAAAAGAGTTTGAGAAAAGAATCGCTTTATTTTTATCTAATATAAATAACCCTATTCTTAATATACACAAACTGTCTGGCAAACTTAAAGACCAATGGAGCTTTAATGTGTCAGGGGATATAAGGGTTGTGTATGATATATCTTACGATAATATTGTTATTTTGGTTGCAATAGGTTCGCATAGTGAATTGTACTCATAATTTAAAAAGTTGGACGTGCGACGTACAACAATAGGTACTATGATTAATCCCAAGTACTATAGTTAACTGTAGTACTTAGGTATTTGCGGGAAAAGGTATGTACCTCGAGGAGGAATGGAGCTTTAGCGTAATGACGGGAGAGGTCAGTCCTTGAGGAGCAAAAGTTTGCCTTTTTTTGAGGTTTGTGTAGAATGCGAGGTAGATGTTATTTACATTTATTTACTTTATGGGGGAATAAAAAGTGACTATAGAAATGTGCAATAATCCAGTAACCGTTCGTAAGAGTTCCGATCTTGTAGATTATGTAACATACAGTAACCTCAGTACTTTCTTGGAAGAAGGATGTCGTGTTTCTAAGGCAATACTTCTTATCTTGTATACCGTTGAGTCAGGTAATTGCGTTATTGAATGGATACAAGGCCAGCTTGAGAAATGTGGTTCTGATATAAAAAAAGACAAATTAGCAGCTTTAATTAGTGCACTTATAAAGCCTGAAGGTAGGAAGCCTCTTGTTGAGAGTATTCCAATAGACAGAAAGAATCTATGTCCGTACAGTCTTAAGAGTATTAATAGTATTCGCAATACCCGTGGGCGTTCCAGAAAGATGTTAGTGTTAACGCAGGAGGGTGTTGACGTAGCGGAAGATATTATTATAAGATATGAGAATATTTTTGTCTCAAAGTGAGTAAATATATAGAAGTGTTGTAAAGGCAGGGAGCTCACTACGGAGCTTCCTGCCTATATTCATATCAAATCTTGCGCTTTTTGGTGGGTTCTGGTACTATATCTACATATCGCCTTGTGCGCTTTTTGTTATGCGCGCGAGCTTTGTCGCTAAAAAAGGGGGGATATTGGTAAATTTATTAATTATAATCATAAATTATTATGGCAGAAGATTTTGACAGGTCAAAACCTCACGTAAACGTAGGTACAATTGGCCACGTTGACCACGGAAAAACAACACTGACGGCTGCTATCTTGCATGTTCTACAACTTGCAGGAAAAGACGTTAAGATGAAAAAGGTTGACGAAATTGACGGTGCTCCAGAGGAAAAAGCACGAGGTATTACTATCTCACTTTCTCACAATGAGTACTCAACAGACAACCGTCACTATGCGCACATTGATGCGCCAGGGCATGCCGACTATATTAAAAACATGATCACAGGAGCCGCACAAATGGACGGCGCAATACTTGTGGTTGCAGCGTCTGACGGTGTGATGCCTCAGACAAGAGAGCACATCCTACTTGCAAAGCAGGTTGGTGTTCCAAAGATTATCGTATTTCTTAACAAAGTTGATCAGGTTGACGACAATGACCTAGTTGACCTTGTAGAGGAAGAAGTTCGTGAACTTCTTACACAATACGAATTTGATGGAGAAAATGCTCCAGTTATACGCGGGTCAGGACTTAAAGCTCTTGAAGCATCATCAATGGATGATGAATGGGCAAAGAAAGTTATGGAACTTGCAGACGCTCTTGACGAGTACATCCCAGTACCAGTAAGAGAAATGGACAAGCCATTCCTAATGCCTATTGAGGACATCTTCTCAATTGAAGGACGAGGAGCGGTAGTAACAGGAAGAATTGAAAGAGGTGTAGTAAAGGTAGGAGAAGAAATCGAAATCGTAGGTATTAAAGAAACAACAAAAACAACAGTTACAGGTATCGAGATGTTTAATAAAAACCTTGATGAAGGTCAGGCAGGGGACAATGCTGGTATTCTAGTTCGTGGTCTTAAGAAAGAAGAGATTCACAGAGGACAAGTGCTTGCAAAACCAGGTTCTGTAACACCTCATACTGAGTTTGAAGCAGAAGCTTACGTTCTTAAAAAAGAAGAAGGAGGACGACACACACCATTCTTTACAGGTTATAAGCCACAGTTCTACATCAGAACAACTGATGTAACAGGAGAGGCAACTTTACCTGAAGGAACAGAGATGGTAATGCCTGGAGACACAACAACATTCACAGTGAAGCTTGTATCACCAGTTGCTCTAGAAGAAAAGCAAAAGTTTGCTATTCGTGAAGGAGGTAAGACTGTTGGTGCTGGAGTTGTGACAAAGATCATTGCATAAATTAAATATGGTTACAACAGCGACAACAAAAACTAAAAAAGCACCTGCTAAAAAGAAAGCGTCAAAGAAAGACGATGCGCCTAAGATACGAATACGTGTACGTGCATACGAACACAAGATCTTGGACAGTTCTATAAAACAGATTATAGACACTGTGCTTCGTTTTGATGCAAAGGTAGTGGGGCCTATCCCGCTTCCAACGGAGATTAAGAAATATACTGTAAACCGCGCGTCATTTGTTTATAAAGATGCTCGTGAGCAGTTTGAAATGAGGGTTCATAAGAGGGTGATAGACATCCTTAGCCCATCTCCAAAGATAATAGAGGCGCTTACGAACTTAAGCTTACCGTCCGGAGTCAACATTGACATAAAGATGGTATAATAGATACAGGCTAGAACAACAAACAAAAATCGCCCTCGGGCGGTTTTTGTTTGCATTTTATTGAGTATTATAGTACTATACAAGCACTTATTTGGAAGCACTTCGCTTCTATTTTTGTTGAAATTATGGCTAAGTTTATCATCGGAACAAAAGAAAATATGACTCAAATCTTTGATAAAGATGGAAGAGTCCACCCAGCAACTGTATTAAAAGCAGAGCCGGTTACTGTTGCACAAGTAAAGAATAAGGAAGTAGACGGCTATGAAGCTGTACAGGTGGGTTATGGTGAAAAAAAGGAGAAGAATATAAACAGAGCTCAAAAGACTAAAGGTAACTTTGAAGGATATAAAGAATTTGAGGGTGTGGGAGAATATAAAGTAGGTGATAAGATAGATATCTCTACATTTGCAGAAGGTGACAGGATAGAAATCTCTTCAATCTCAAAAGGTAAAGGCTTCCAAGGTGTAGTAAAGCGTCATGGTTTCCACGGTGGGCGACGTTCACACGGACAGAAGCATTCAGAACGTGAGCCAGGTTCTATTGGTGCTACAGGCCCACAGAGAGTATTCAAAGGTAAGAAGATGGGTGGCCGTATGGGAAGCGATAGAGTAACTTTGAAAAAAGTTGAGATACTTCAGATTGATAAAGAAAACAATCAGCTTGTAGTAAGAGGTGCAGTACCTGGGAGAAAGGGGACTGTAGTAGAAATAAAAGGATAATATGGAAACTAAAGTATATAACACAGAGGGGAAAGAAGCGGGAAAGGTAACATTACCAGAGAGTGTTTTTGGTTTGCCTTGGAATGGGGACTTGGTGCATCAGGTAGTTGTGTCACAGCAAGCCAATGTACGAACTCCAGTAGCTCACACAAAAGACAGAAGTGAAGTACGAGGAGGAGGTAGAAAACCATGGCGACAGAAGGGTACAGGAAGCGCACGAGTTGGTTCTAACCGTTCACCTATATGGCGAGGAGGAGGAATAACTTTCGGTCCACGAAAAGACAAAGATTATAGCAAGAAAATAAACAAAAAGATGAAAGCTAAAGCTCTGTTTACAGCGCTCTCTAGAAAGCATAAAGATGGTGAGATACTTTTTGTTGACTCAATCCTTTTCACAGAACCAAAGTCTAAGAAAGCAAGAGAGATCGTAGCTAATCTTTCAAAGATTACAGGTTTTGACACTCTTGCCACAAAGAGAAAAAACACAGCACTCTTTGCTCTGGGTATTAAAGACAAAAACACAGAGAAAAGTTTCCAGAACTTTGGAAATATTTCAGTTGATGAAGCTCGTAACTTAGATCCACTTGATATTCTTACATACAAGTATCTAATAGTTTCAGACCCTGAAAATGTAGTTAAATTTTTGGAAAGTAAATTATCAAAGAAAGAAGTTAAAACTGAAGTAAAGAAAGTTGTAAAAGCAAAACCAGCTGTAGCTAAAAAGCCAACAGTAAAGAAAGTAGTTAAAAAATAAATATGGCATTATTTGGATCAAAAAAGAAAACAGAAGAGGTTAAAGAAGCAAAAGCAAAGCCTATTGTTGCTAAGAAACCTGCAGTTAAAAAGACTGTTGCTAAGAAACCTGCAGTTGCTACAAAAACACAAACAAAAAGTGCTGTTGGGACTTTTGCACACATATTAGTGCAACCTCGTATTACTGAAAAGGCTACAATGCAAGCAGAGAACGGAGTGTATGTATTTGAAGTTGCTACAAACGCAACAAAGAAAGAAATAGGAAGTGCAGTAAAGCATTATTATAATGTGACACCTGTTAGAGTAAATATCGTAAAGATTCCTTCAAAGAAAGTGTCTTCACGAACAACACGAAAGAAAGGAGTAAGAGCTGGAGGTAAGAAAGCTTATGTGTTTTTGAAAAAGGGCGATAAGATAGAAATAGTATAAATATTATGAAGAAATATAAACCAACATCACCAGGAAGAAGAGGGATGACAGGTATTTCATACCGAGATGTTTTGACTGTGTCAAAACCTTACAAACCTCTTACAAGAGGTGTTAATCGTTCTGTGGGGCGAAACAGCGACGGAAGAATAACAACACGTCACAAAGGCGGAGGGCACAAAAGAGTATGGAGAGAAATAAGTTTTAAATACGACAAGCGAGAGGTTGAAGCAACTATATCAACAGTAGAGTATGACCCAAACAGATCAGGATTTATCTCACTTGTAACATATAAAGACGGAGAAAAAAGATATATATTACTTCCGCAGTCTATGAAAGTTGGTGATACTATAGTGGCTTCAGCTGAAGCTAAGGTAAAAATAGGTAATGCGCTTCCTCTTAACAAAATGCCAGTAGGTACTTTTGTATATAATGTAGAGATCAAGCCGGACAGTGGTGCGAAGATCGCACGTTCAGCAGGTAACTATGCAGAGGTAATCGCAAACGACGGTGGCTTCGTACACTTGAAGATGCCGTCATCTGAAATTAGAAAAGTAAGTGAGAAAGCTTGGGCAACAGTCGGAGAGGTAAGTAATGAAGAACATAGACTTGTGAACATCGGTAAAGCAGGACGAGCAAGGTGGATGGGACGACGACCAACAGTGCGTGGGTCTGCGATGAACCCAGTAGACCACCCACACGGTGGTGGAGAGGGGCATGCAGGACGTGGACGACGAAGAGCTATCTCTAAATGGGGTAAGCCAACAGGAAAAGGACAGAAGTCACGAACACCAAAGAAATATTCAAATCAACTTATAGTGAAGAGAAGAAAAGTAGGGAAGAAGAGATAAAACAAAAACACCGAGGTTTAACCTCGGTGTTTTTGTATCTAAATACCTCGTTTCTTGAAGAAATAAGGTATTTAGGGGTTTTTTGTTGACATTACGCTGTAATTTGGTAATATGCTGTAAAGCTCGCAAGGGCTTGTTTTTATAGGAAATTAAGGAGCAATGCGACTATAGTTTCCATAACCCCCGTTTTTTGCGCTTTTAGCGAAAAAGTGTGGGGTCAAACAAATGAGATAAATTAGATCCCCTCCTTATCCAGCCTAAGGCTGGCAAAAGAAGGGGATGATGATTTTCTAACCACTCACTCCGTTCGCGGAGAAAATCTATCATGTCACGATCACTCAAAAAAGGCCCATATGTAGAAGAAAGTCTTCTCAAGAAAATTGAAGGTAAGAAACCTGCTGATGTTAGCGGTCCTATTAAGACGTGGGCACGAAGAAGTCAGATATCACCAGAGATGGTAGGCTTTACATTTGGTGTCCATAACGGAAAAGAACACATAGAGGTGTTCGTTTCAGAAGAGATGGTAGGACATAGGCTTGGAGAGTTTTCACACTCAAAGAAGTTCTTGCGACACGGAGGTAAAATGCAGAAGGAGCTTGAGCAGAAGAAGAAGGAATCAGAGATTGCTGCAGCAAAATCAGCTAAAGAAGCTGGAGACTCTAAGAAATAATTATTATGAAAGCGTATCTCAAAAATTACAGACAAGCACCTCGTAAAGTCCGCCTTATTGCAGACCTTATTCGCGGAAAGAAAGTTGATCGCGCTTTAATATTGCTTTCTGCTACAGATAAGAAATCTACATCACCAATGGCTAAATTAGTTGAGTCTGCTCTTGCAAATGGAAAGAGTTCTGGGGAAAAGATGGAAGATTTGATAATAAAAGAAATACAGGTAGACGAAGGGATTGTGTTTAAAAGGTACAAACCCCGAGCACGAGGGCGAGCAGCTGCAATACGTAAAAAGACAAGCCACATAACTCTTGTTTTAGGAGAAGGAAAGGAAAAGACAAAGAAGAAAGGAAAAGCTGAAGCTCCAAAGGTAGAGAAGAAAGAAGCTGAAGCTAAAAAACCAGCAGTTAAGAAAACAGTAAAAAAATAATATGACACATACAGTACATCCATACGCACATAGATTAGGAATACTACGAGACTGGAAGTCTAAGTGGTTTTCTGCTGACCCTAAACGATATCGTGAATTTGTAAAATGCGATACTATGATTCGTCTTTTTCTTGAAAAACGATTACGTGGATTTTATATAGCCTCTGTAGAGATAGAAAGAGGGGAGAAGAAGCTAAGAATAATAATAAAGACATCACGACCTGGTATGATAATCGGCCGAAGTGGGGATGGTGCTACAAAACTTAAAAATGACATTGAGAAAGTTATAAATAAACTTAAGCTTACATATAAGCAGGACATTAAGCTTGATATTGAAGAAGTTAAAAACCCAGAATCAAACGCTGCTATAGTAGGGCAGATGGTGGCAGAAGCGCTTGAGAAGAGAATGACATTTAGACGTGTGCTAAAGCAGACTGTAGAGAAGGTTATGGCTAATCGTGATGTACTAGGAGTAAGAATAGCTCTAGGTGGGCGTCTAGGAGGTGCTGAGATGGCACGTAAGGAGCAGATAAAGAAAGGGCGAATTCCACTTCAGACATTTCGTGCGGACATTGACTTTACGAGAGAAAAGGCGCATCTTCCTTATGGAGTTATCGGTATTAAAGTATGGATATACAAAGGAGATAAGTTTGAAGATAAGAAAATAACAAAATAATTATGTTGTTCCCAAAGAAAGTAAAATATAGGAAGTGGCAAACAGGCCGTAAGAACCCAAAGAAGGTTGGCGTAGCAACACGTGGTAATTCTCTTGCATTTGGTTCATTTGGTCTTAAGTCAATGAAGGCTGTGAGAATACGATCAAACCAGATAGAAGCTGCACGAAGGGTGATCTCACGAGCTATGGGTAAGAGTGGGCGAATATGGATACGAGTGTTCCCAGACCGACCATATACTCAGAAAGCTGCCGAAGTAGGTATGGGTAAAGGAAAGGGTGACTTGCAAGGGTATGAGTTCCCAGTGCTTCCAGGGCATATACTTTTTGAGGTAGACGGAGTGGACGAAGCTGTAGCACGTGAAGCACTTAGGAAAGCAACTGCAAAGCTACCACTGACTGCTAAAGTAGTAAGTAGATAATTTAAATATTATGGCAAAGAAAATAGATTTAAAAAATAAAAGTGATAAGGATTTACAAAAAGACCTCGGCGACAGACGAGAGGATGTTCGGTCTTTTCGATTTGGTATTGCAGGGAGTAAAGTTCGTAATGTAAAAGAAGGAAGGGATACAAAGAAGCAAATCGCTCAGATACTCACTGAAGTTAACTCTAGAAATAAGTAATATGGATAATAAAACAGAACAAAAGAATACAACACCAGAAACTCAGGTTAAAAAACAAAAGACACTCAATGGTGTCGTGGTTTCAGACAAGATGACAGACACAGCAGTGGTTGCTGTAGAGAGGTATGTAAAACATCCTAAGTATGGTAAATTCATAAAGCGATTGAAAAAGTACAAAGCGCACGATAAAGGTAATCAGCATGAAATAGGAGACAAGGTGACTATTGAGCAGACACGACCTATATCTAAAGACAAGACGTTTAAGATAATAAATTAATATGATTCAGCCACAAACATTAGTAAAAATAACAGATAACTCCGGAGGAAAGATCGGACGAGTGTTCAAGGTGCTAGGAGACTCAAAGAAGCGATATGCTCGTATTGGGGACATTGTGGTGCTTTCTGTACAGACTGCAGAGCCACGAAAGCTAGTAAAGAAGAAGGAGGTTCTGCGAGCTGTGGTAGTGCGTCAGAAGCAACCGTTTAGGAGAAAAGATGGTTCATACATCTCATTTGATGAAAACTCTGTAGTGATAATAGACAAAGAAAAGAAAGAACCACGAGCAGGGCGAGTCTTTGGACCGATACCACGTGAGATAGGTGAGCTTGGATATCAGAAGATAGTGTCGCTTGCACCAGAGGTTGTATAAAGTTTGTATAAAATATTATGAAAATCAAGAAAAATGACAAAGTAAAAATAATCGCAGGAAAAGACAAAGGTAAGACTGGAAAGGTTTTGCGCGCAATTCCTGATAAAGATCAGCTCATAGTGGAGGGTGTAAATATTAGTAAGCGTCATCAGAGGGCAACACAAAGTAATCAGAAAGGTCAGATAATAGACAAGACTATGCCGATACATATCTCAAATGCTAAGAAAATATAAATATGATTCATATAAAAGACAGACAAAAAGATACATTTAAGAATTTGAAAGATATTTTCAAATATAGTAATGTAATGCAGACACCAAAGATAGAAAAGGTGATTATTTCAGCTGGGATAGGTTCTATAAAAGATAAAGCAAAGATAAAGGTAATTCAAGACAGGATAGCAAAGATCACAGGGCAGAAAGAAGCAGCACGTGCCGCAAAGAAATCAATCGCAACATTTAAAACAAGAGAGGGGGATATACTCGGGTATCAAATCACACTAAGAGGTCAGAGAATGTATGACTTCTTGGATAGACTTATTCATATAGCGATACCACGAACAAGAGACTTCAGAGGTCTTGATGAAAAAGGTATTGATGAGATGGGGAACTTCACAATGGGTGTAAAGGAACATACTATCTTTCCTGAGACATCAGATGAAGACCTGAAGAATGTATTTGGATTTGCTATCACGTTTGTAACAAGTGCTAAAAATAAAGAAGAGGCAAAAGCATTTCTTAATAACTTAGGATTTCCGTTCAAAAAGGACGATAAATAAAATTGTTAAAACAAAAAACCCAGCTTATTTATAAGCTGGGTTTTTTGTTTGATTTGACATAGGTCCGATATCTGGTACACTTCTATTCATAGAGGACTGGAGACAGTGGGTGCTCATAATGGGCTTAATTTCCTACTTAGGTTTGGCTACTTCCGCCAGCTGGCGGATAATAGTGGCAGAACTCCAACCCTGTATTAACAGGTCGTTTTTATTGAAAATCAAGGAGTTAATGCGACTATGATTTTCAATAACCCCCTTCTTTTGCCAGTAGCAACTGGAAAAGGAGGTGGGTAAGTAGTATTAATTAATCAAAAATCCCCTCCTTATCTCGCTAAGGGCGAGTAAAAGAAGGGGATGATGATTTTCTAAGACTCATTTTATTCGTTAAGAAAATCTATCATATGGCATTAACAAAAGAGAAGAAAGGAGAGATTCTGATTAAGCTAAAAGATATTTTTAGTAATGCAGAGTCTGCAGTATTTGTGAAGTTTAACGGACTTAGTGTCCTAGATACTTCAGAGATGCGAGATGCATTGCGTGCTGAGAGTGTTGGCTACATCGTAGCAAAGAAAACACTTATCAAGCGAGTTCTGCAAGATGCTGGTATTGAAGGAGAGCTTCCAGCACTAGAAGGGGAGATCGCTGTTGCATACAGTACAGATCTCACAGCTCCAGCTAGAGGAGTGTTTGAATTTGCAAAAAAGTTCAAAGACAACTTAGCAATTGCAGGAGGAATATTTGAAGGGAGGTATATGAGTGAAGCAGAAATGACAGAGATTGCTTCAATACCACCACTTCAGACACTGTATGGTATGTTTGTGAATATCATAAACTCACCAATACAAAGATGTGCTATTGCTCTTGATCAAATAGCTCAAAGTTCAGAAAAACAACAAGCGTAGCGAGTATGTTTTTCTTAACCCCCTCCTTTTGCGCGCTTCGCTTGCGCGAAAAGGAGGGGGTGATAATTTAGTAACATAAATATTCATTATTATTCATATTTAATTAACAAAATTTATCATGTCAGAAGAAAA
>JABGQE010000009.1:19949-21819 GCA_018648925.1 bacterium
CAAGCTGTAGCAGCAGGTCCAGCAGCAGGTCCAGCAGAAGCAGGTGAAGAACAAGATTCATTTGCTGTAGAGCTTACAGAAGCAGGTGGACAGAAGATAGCTGTTATTAAGGCAGTTAAAAGTTTACTAGGACTTGGTCTAAAAGAGGCTAAAGACGCAGTAGACGGCGCACCAGGGATACTTAAAGAGGGTGTAAAGAAAGAGGAAGCAGAAGAAATGAAGAAGATGATAGAGGAAGCAGGTGGTACTGTAACTCTAAAATAAGCGCTAATATAAAGACAAAAAAGAGGCTATTTTGGCCTCTTTTTTGGTGCTTGTCAATTCTAGATATTTATATACACAGGTGGTAGAATATCTTCATTATGAAGATTCTAGGAAAACTCTTTGGAAGCCCTGCAATGGTCAAACTCCTACGGCTTTTTATCTTTAATCCTGAACATACATTCACTAATAAAGAAGCGGCGACACGAGCAAAGATTACGCCTGATACTTTGCGTTTAGAACTCTCTATTATGAAGCAAATGGGCTTTATAAAGAAAAAAGTAGCATACAGACAGACAACAACAGGAAAAGGTAAGAAAAAGACAGTAAAAAAGAAAAAAGTCTTAGCGTGGGCACTTGACGAAAAGTTCCCTTATATAGAATCTCTGCAAAGCTTCTTGGTAAATGCGACTCCTGTAAAGAATAAAGACATACCAAAACGTTTAAGTGTCGCAGGAGCTATTAAGCTTATAGTAATCTCTGGTGTTTTGATACAAAATCCAGACAGTAGGGTAGATTTGCTTATAGTAGGGAATGGTATAAAGAAATCACAGCTAGAAACAGCCATTAAGTCTATTGAATCAGAGATAGGAAGGGAGCTTAGATACGCCGTATTTGAGACACAAGAGTTTAAATATAGGATGGGAATATATGACAGGCTTATACGTGACGTGTTTGATTATGAGCACGAAGTAGTTTTAGATAAGATTGGGATTGCAGAAAACCCTACAAACTAAAAACCTCGCAATGCGAGGTTTTTTGTTATCCACACTTTCTTTAGGAATTTAGTAATTAATAGTGCAAATAAAATGATAGAATATATGTAAGTGTATGTTCTCATGCACACTTTAACAAAGGTCGTTTATTCTGTATATATCAGAATAGAAGAATTTTAATAGTGTTAAATGCCTAGGCAATCCTGTTTGGTTCTTTCGGGAATCAAATAGGGCAAATTAAAAAGCATGTTAATACAAACATGGAGCGAAGTACTAACTAATTCATTTCAAGACTTATGGCTTGGAGTAGTTGATTTCGTACCAAATCTTATAATAGCTCTTATTATCTTCATCATAGGATGGATAATAGGTGCTGTACTCGGACGAGTAGTTGATCAAGTTGTAAGGTCTCTAAAGGTAGACAATGCCCTAAGAGGAGCTGGACTTGATGACGCTTTCGGACGAGCAGGTTTCGACCTTAACGCAGGACGATTTTTAGGAGGTCTTGTTAAATGGTTCGTAATAATAGTATTCCTTGTAGCATCATTAGATGTTCTTGGTCTTACACAAGTTAATACATTCCTACAGGAAGTTGTGTTGCTATACCTACCACAGGTAATCGTAGCAGTACTTATCCTTCTTGTAGCAGCAGTTATTGCTGAAGTAATGCAAAAGCTTGTAATAGGTGGAGCAAAAGCTGCTCATATGAAGTCCTTTAACTTCCTCGGAAGTGTAACAAAATGGGCTATCTGGATTTTTGCAATCCTTGCAGCATTGTTCCAGCTTGGAGTTGCAGCAGCGTTCGTACAAACACTTTTCACAGGTGTTATCGTAGCGCTTGCTCTTGCTTTCGGACTATCATTTGGTCTTGGAGGACAAGATGCAGCATCAAA
>JABGQE010000034.1 GCA_018648925.1 bacterium
TGGTAAAATTGGTATATGAGTAATAAGAAAAATCCGCCAGCTGGCGGAGAGAAAAAGAAGTTAGTACTCCTTGATGCGCATGCGATACTGCATAGGGCGTATCATGCATTGCCTGATTTTACGTCCGACAAGGGGGAGCCTACTGGTGCGCTCTACGGTGTCTCTGCAATGCTCTTGAAAATAATTGACGACTTAAAGCCGGACTACTTAGTAGCATGTTATGACTTGCCAGAGCCGACATACAGACACGAAGTGTACGAAGACTACAAAGCAGGACGCGCAAAAACAGACGACGACCTTATAACTCAGATTAATCGTTCACGAGATATTTTTGAAGTATTTAATATTCCGATTTATGAAAAAGCAGGCTTTGAAGCAGACGACGTACTCGGAACCATCGCACATCAAGTCAGAAATAAAAAAGATATTGATGTAATAATCGCATCTGGCGACATGGACACACTTCAGCTTGTAGATAATAAAAAAGTTCGTGTATATACACAAAAAAAGGGGATAAAAGAAATAGTAATTTATGATGAAGACGGGGTTAATGAACGCTTTGGTTTTGGCCCAAAGCTTTTAACAGACTATAAAGGACTGCGAGGCGATCCGTCTGACAATATCCCAGGTATTGCCGGTATTGGAGAGAAGACAGCGACTATTTTAATACAAAATTTTGGCACTATAGAAGAGATGTATAAAGTGCTCAAAAAAGACAAAAGTAAGTTTGAAAAAGCTGGTATAAAGCCACGTATTGTAGGGCTTCTAGAGGAAAATGAAGAAGAAGCATTGTTTTCTAAAATGCTTGCAACTATACGACTTGATGTACCAATAGACTTTAAAATACCAGAGAAAAACTGGAGGGAAGCCCTTGAAATTGAGGGAATATTAGAGCTGTATCAAGAGCTTGGTTTTAGGACATTGTCGCAAAGGATTAGGGGAGAATTTGGTGCTGCGGTAGATGTAGAAGAAAGTGTGGAAGAGAATCCGCCAGCTGGCGGAGAAGAAGTATCAGAGATAGATATTAAAAAAGTCGGTATAGCGCTTTGGCTTTTGCATTCTGATACTACAAACCCTACACTTGAGGATATTCTACAATTTGCAAATGAAAAAAAGTTTGAAGATGCACAAAAATATATCTATGCAGAAATTAAAAAACAAAAACTTGAGAAAGTTTTAAACGACATTGAGCTTCCGCTCATTCCCGTCATAGAAAAGATGGAAAAAAGAGGTGTTCTCATAGATAAAAGTTATCTAAAGACACTTTCAAAAGATTATCATAAACAATTATCTGCCCTTGAGAAGAAAATTTACAAACATGCAGGAGAAGAGTTTAACATTAACTCGCCAAAACAGCTCGGCGTCGTACTTTTTGACAAATTAGAGCTTGCACCAAAGAACCAAAAGAAGACAGGTACTGGTGCACGGTCCACTAAAGAGTCAGAGCTTCAAAAGATGAAAGATATGCACCCTATAATCAAAGAAATCTTTGCATATAGAGAATTACAAAAACTTCTTTCAACTTATATAGACAACATTCCAGAACTTTTAGATAAAGATAATCGTTTGCATGCAAAATTTATACAGACAGGTACGACAACGGGAAGGATGTCTTCACAAAACCCTAATCTGCAAAACATACCAATACGCACAGAGCTTGGTAGGAAGATTAGAGACGCTTTCATTGTAAGTAAAGGATACAAGCTCGTCGCGCTTGATTATTCACAGATAGAACTTCGTGTTGCGGCATTTCTCTCAGAAGATGAAAAACTTATAGAAAACTTTAGAGAAGGTGGTGATATTCACACGATAGTTGCGTCAGAGGTGTTTGGTGTACCGATAGATAAAGTAGACTCTGAAATGAGAAGAGAAGCAAAAGTGATTAACTTCGGTATTCAGTACGGCATGGGAGTGAATGCGCTTAAAGAAAACTTAGGAACAACACGTGCCGAGGCACAGAAATACCTAAATGAGTATTTTAAAGTATTCTCAGGACTGTCTCACTATATGCATGAGATAAAGCTAGATGCGGCGCGTCTTGGCTATACAGAGACGTATTTTGGCCGAAAACGCCACTTTGAGGGGATTAATTCACGTATTCCATATATTAGAGCTATGGCAGAGAGGATGGCTATAAATGCGCCTATTCAGGGTACGCAGTCAGATATTATAAAGATAGCGATGGCGCGTATTGACGACTATCTTATAAAAGAAAATATCTCAAAAGACGCACAGCTTTTACTCCAAGTACATGACGAACTCGTGTATGAGATAAAAGAGAGTAAAGTAGAAGAAATCTCAAAAGAAATAAAAAAGATAATGGAGTCAGTGATTAATCCTAAAGATATTTATGACATAGAGCTTTTGGCGGATGTATCAGTAGGGGATAATTGGGGTGAGATGAAAAAAATATGATTTATTTATTACACGGAACAGATGTTATAAAATCGCGTAAGAAACTGCACGCACTTTTGGATAGTATGTTTGTAAAAAAACCAGATGCGTCTTTTGTTCGTGTAGAAGCAGGTGAGTTTGATGAAAATAGACTTGAAGAATTTGTAGGAGGGCAGGGGCTTTTTACAAATAAATATATAATAGTGTTTGATAATCTGTTTTCTGATAAAAATACGAAAGACACACTGCTGAAAAGTCTAAAAAAGATTTCAG
Organism: bacterium; assembly: GCA_018648925.1. Classification (GTDB taxonomy): domain Bacteria; phylum Patescibacteriota; class Minisyncoccia; order Phycocordibacterales; family UBA2163; genus UBA2163. Next base: position 2,668 of record JABGQE010000034.1, read on the forward strand.
AATCGCCCAACATCTTCATCTTCCTTGAAGAGAAGCTAAATAAAGCTGAACTTAATAAGTTTGATAAATATGCAGAGAAAGTGCAATCTTTTCAACTTGGGAGCCCGGCTTCCAAGTTGGATAAATTTGATATTTTCTCTTTAGCTAATGCATTAGGTAGGAGGGACAAGAAGAATCTTTGGGTTTTGTATCAAAAGGCAAAGATGAATAATATTGCAGACGAACAAATACACGGCATATTGTTTTGGAAGATAAAAAGCTTAATACTCTCTGCAAGAGGTGGTGTTTATTCACAGACAGAACTTAAAAAACTTTCAAACTTATTGGTGTCTGTATACCATGACACACGTAAAGGAATCCATGAGATGGATAATGCAATGGAGAGATTTATTTTAGGGATATAGATTTGAATAAAAACGTTATATATTGTATAGTTCTATCTGTATCCGCCCGTAGCTCAGTTGGTAGAGCAGCTCCCTTTTAA
>JABGQE010000010.1 GCA_018648925.1 bacterium
CCGCAGATTGAATGAAGTGAAATCAAGGATAGTTATGGGATTCGAAAACCTTGAGTAAATCGCACGGAGCACAGCGAGTACGATACGAAAGGTGTACAGCTCCTGTAAGGAGAGAAATTCCCATACTCTCCACATTTTTTCTATAAGAAAACCGCCCAACAGACAGATAAGACGATTCTCTTATCTGTGTTGAACGGTGGGGGGGGGTAAATTTGTAACTATTTGGCAGCTTTTTCTTCAGGCTTTTTAAAAGGCCTTGCTTTTCCAACTCCGTAACAGTTTTTATCTCCAACGGTTGGAAGGTGGTCGCCCGGTATTACCATTACTGGGTCAGTACTTACATCACTGACTTTTGCATTGACGTCCTTCTTACAGAACTTACATGTTGTTACTATTGGGTCATCTTTTTTCATACCAATGAACTCCTTTCCGTTTAATTTCCTGAAGTAAATTCACCTTTATCTTCATAACGATGTGCTTTCAATAAAGCTTCGTCTAGAGGTAAGGGTGGCTTGAATACAATCTTAGTGATGTCAGCACCACAGGTGGAAACACGTGTTATGCTTGAACAGGCTGATGTAGCGTCTATTGATATATCTAATGCCATAGTCTTTCCTCCACACTGATCAGCTCCGATAAGCTGTTCTAATAAAGCTTCAATAACCTTCATATCTAGTCCTCCTTTTACGGTTCATTCGTTTAATTTATCTGAACGTAATATATAGGAATATACGACAAAAATCAATATCGGCTTTTTTAATAAGAAATATGATAAAATGGTTGGATAATGAAGAAGTGGGGGATTTTCTAATGACGAATAAATAATAAACTTTTTATGGATAAAAATGAATTTGAGAACAAAATGGCTGAAAGTCGACAAGGTCATAACCAGTTTCATTGGTACGTTGTAGGATTTGCTGGAGCAACTTTGACGATACTTTTTAATTTTATTAAAGATATTCCACACATTGAAGATCCATTATCCATTTTTTGTGTAAAGACATCGATTTGGTTCTTGGTATTAATTATAATTTTCTCTACATCAAGAAATTATATTTCCTATGTTATTACTAGTTTGTATACACAGTACGAAAGAGATAAAAGTGTGGATGAAAATGAAGCAATTAAATCTTATAACAGAGTTATAAATCTTACACGAGTAAGACGGGCTATAACATATGCATCTTTTATAATGGGTATTGTTGTACTAATACTTCTTGCTAAAACTATCAACACGATCTATTTAAGTTAAATCAAACATTCTTTATTTATGAAAAAACGCTGCTATTGGTCAATATATAGAACTAATGAATTGATGACACAATACCACGACGAGGAATGGGGTGTGCCGGTGCATGACGACAGGCATTTGTTTGAGGTACTTATATTAGACGGTGCTCAGGCTGGGCTTTCTTGGAGTACTATTATAAACAAGCGGGAGAATTACCGCAGGGCGTTTGATAACTTTGATGTAAGGAAGGTGGCAAAGTACGATGCAAAAAAAGTAAAAGAGTTGTTAGGTAATGCAGGGATAGTCCGCAACAAATTAAAGATTGCCTCTGCTGTGCGCAATGCAAAAGTCTTCATAGAAATACAAAAGGAGTTCGGCTCGTTTGATAAGTACATATGGGGTTTTGTGAAAGGGAAGCCGATTGTCAATAACCCTTCGACAGGCTCAGGGCAAGAAGCAAAGAGTATGAAAGACATACCTGCAACCACAGAGCTTTCAGACACTATAAGTAAAGACCTAAAAAAGCGCGGGATGAACTTCGTGGGTTCTACTATCGTCTACGCCGTAATGCAGACCATAGGGCTAGTAAACGACCACGAAGTAGGGTGTTTTAGATATAAACAAGTATAGCCACAAAAACCCCCTAAATACCTCGTTTCTATAAGAAATGAGGTATTTATACCACTTTTACCGAGGTCCTTCCTATGTGGGGATAACTTTATCGTTTACCTTCTATTATATTGACTACATCTTGTGCTGATTTTTCTCCAATACCACCAGCAAATAGCTCTAAGCTATCAAGTCTTTTTAGTAGAATAACAACCACAATAACAGACGTGACAAAAGCAGATTTAACAAGAGATCCAAGGAGTAATTCTATAGATGGAACTGTAGAAACCATCACCACCAAAATAATCGTTAATAAATAAATAAGTCTCATTTGAAAACCTGGTATTCTTTCGTCGTGCAATGCCACCATATTTTTTCTAATTTTCTGAGCATCGTGAAGCCCTAAGATGATACGGTTAGTTACTGAACTCTTAATACCATCAGTGCCAGATTCACTCACAACATTTTCTGTAAGCGTATGAATATCTGTAAGTGTTGTTGATTTGTTTTTAAGATGATAATCCCAGCCACCTTTTATGGTTTTTTTGTAGTGTTTAGATATAATCTCCCCGACACTTTTCTGAGCATTTGCTCCGTAATGTTGATATGCACGATATGTTGAAGACATTATACCGTCAAAGTTCGCAGTAAGTTTCCTGATATCGCTGTACCGTGTTGCTTGTCGAGCTATAAAGAACCCAGTAAAAAGTGCAAATAGGAACGTTGATAATGTGAGAAATGTCTTATCAATTTCTGGGATTCCAAAAACATCATAAAAATACAAAATACTTAATATAATAAATATCAATACGAGAATCGTCTGTAATACAATTTGTTTCATATACTTAAATATTATCACAAATAAATCTCTAATGCCCTATAGCTACGCAAACCACCTTTTTAGCTCCGGCTTTTAGGAGTATTTTTTTGGCTTCGTTTAGGGTGGCGCCGGTGGTGGTGACATCATCTAGTACTACTAGATTGCGGTTTTTTATAGTGTCTGGGTTTTTGACGCCGAACGAATCTATTACATTTTTTAATCTCTTATGTCTATGCAAGTTGGTCTGATGCGGTGTGTTTTTTATTTTCTGCAAGATGTTGGTATCAAGTACGCAAAAGTTATCTATCTTTACTAACTCTTTTGCCAGAAGCTCTGACTGATTAAATCCCCGCTCTCTAAATCTTTTTTTGTACAAGGGGATCGGGACTAGAATCGGCTTATAAAAATCCGAATACACACTAAGGTCCGAAAACTCTTCTATAAGGAAATCATAAAGTAATACTGCAAAGGTTTGAGCGACTCGCCTATTCCTTCTGTATTTGAGCGCCCAGACCATATGTCTTATTACTTCATCTCTATAATCAAATAGGGCATATATAGACTTGTTCTCAGTTTCCCTACCCTGCAATAGTTTGCTTGCCAGAGTCTCTGGAGTTTCTTTCTCTATTGCCATATCTAGCTCGCTTTTAGGAAAAAGAAAATCAAATACTATTCCAAAGATACGTTTAGCTTTATGCATACTTCTATATTATACTTAATATAATAATAAAAAAACTAATGGGATTATTTAATTTTGGAGGTAAAAAAAATAGCAGTGTAGTAGGTATTGATATCGGAGTATCATCTATAAAAGTCGTTCAATTGCGAAAGCGTAAAGGTGTCGCAGTGTTAGAGACGTATGGAGAGATAGCTCTAGGTCCGTATTCTGATATTAAGCTAGGAGTAGGACAGTCCACAAACCTACCAGCTGTAAAGATCGCTGAAGCGGTTACAGATTTAATAAGAGAAGCAAATGTAACTACTACTAGAGCAGGAATCTCCATACCGTTTTCTTCTAGTCTCGTCTCTCTTATTTCATTGCCAGCACTTGATAAAAGCAAGCTTGCGTCAATGATACCGCTTGAAGCGAGGAAATACATACCAGTACCAATATCTGAAGTTATGTTGGACTGGTTTATCGTGCCGGGCGAAGAGAAGCAAACCCCAGTCTCTTCTCCTGAAGCAAAAGAAGGTAAAAAAACTCCACCAGCCGGAGCAGCTAAAAGAATAGAAGTACTTCTTGTTGCAATCCACAACAGCACATTAAATAAATACAATGAAATAGTTCAGGCGACAAAGCTAGATGTAGGGTTCTTTGAGATAGAGATCTTCAGTACAATACGCGCTGTCATTGAGCAGAGCGTTACTCCAGTGATGGTTCTTGACATGGGTTCAGCTAATACAAAACTTTATATTGTTGAATATGGTGTAGTGAAGGCGTCTCATGTTATAAGTAGTGGTGGGCAAGACATAACGCAAACTCTTTCTAAGTCTTTAAGTATAAGTGTATCTAAAGCAGAAGAACTAAAACGTGATTTCGGAGTTAGTGATGCAGGACTAAACAAAGATGCAGATACAATAAATTCAAAAGAGATAATCAGTAGTGGGTTAGACCGTATTTTTAATGAAGCAAGCAAGGTTCTTATGCAATACCAGAAGAAGCATAATAAAAATATCAGTAATGTAATATTAACAGGGGGCGGCGCTACACTAAAGGGTATATTACCACTTGCTAAAAATCATTTTGAGGTAGAGGTGTCTATGAGTAATCCGTTTACAAAAGTAGAATCGCCAGCATTCTTTGAGAAAGTCTTAAAGGAGATAGGTCCTGAGTTCGCTGTCGCTGTTGGTCTTGCACTACGACAGCTTCAAGAGGAGGGATAATAATTATCATTATAATTTGTTTATGTTATTAACATATATGCTTTTAATACAAGTCATATGTAATGTATAATATACTTAAGTTATGGAATCAAAAATAAGCACATCTTTCATTCCTAAAAAGACCTTAAACACTGCACCAAGAAGAGACAGGGGGAGCAGTATAGGGGTTGTCTTTTTAATTACGTTAATCATATTTATCGGTATCGTCGCTCTTGCGGTAAGTGCTTTTTTGTATCAGCAATTTTTAGTTCAAGATATAAGCCGAAAAAAGAGCTCACTTGAGCGTGCAAGAGCCGCTTTTGACCCAAATCTTATTCAAGAATTGAGTCGCCTTGACGATCGTATAGAAGCTTCTAATAGCATTTTAGACAACCATCAGACGGTGTCGTCATTGTTTGATTTGTTAGAGAGCATAACATTAAAAAGTATAAGTTTTGATAACTTTAGTTATAAAACTGACGAGACAGGTCGAGTAAGTATTGTTATGGACGGAAAAGCATCAAGTTTTGGTTCTGTTGCGCTTCAGTCAGATGTATTTAGTGATAATAAATTTATAGAAGAGCCTATTTTTTCTAATTTGAATTTAGACAATAAAGGTAATGTGGTATTTAATTTTGTAGCTTTTGTAAATCCTCAGCTAGTCTTGTATAAGAACTTTATACCAATTGCTCCTGCAGAGGTAGAGGATAATAACCTATAATATTATGATTAAACTAACATTCCCAGCATTGTTCATAATTCTCTCAATCGGCCTATTTTTTATGTATGTAGACCCGACCTATACCAGTATAAAGACAACTCTTGCAGATGGAGATCAGTTTAATGAAGCATTAGACAAGTCAAAAGAGCTTCAACAAATAAGAGACAGGTTGCTTGCGCGTTATAATACTTTTCTAACAAACGACATCAACAAGTTGGCTAAATTATTGCCAGACAATGTTGATAATGTAAGGCTTGTACTTGATATTGATAACATAGCATCAAAGTATGGTATGCGTATAAAAAATGTAAGTGTAGACAGAGAAGGAAGTAAGGCATCTGGAGTTATAGGTCCGAGCAGTAAGCTTCATGAGTCAGTTAAGCTTTTGTTCTCTATTACGGCTTCATACAAAGACCTGATCTCTTTTGTAAAGGACTTAGAGAGTAGTCTTAGAATCGTAGACATTAGAGAGGTTTCACTCACACCACTTATTATAAGAGACGACAAGAAAGACGGTGAACATATATATGAATATGTTATAAGCTTACAAACATATTGGCTAAAGTAATAATTTTATTATATGGGAATTTTTAAAAAATATAAAAACATAATCTTAGGAGTAATAATTTTTGCTATTGCAGGATTTGCGTATACTCTTTTTATAGACAAAACTGATGAGGGTTTACTTACTTCTGAAGTAAAAGGAACAGATAATACTGTGTTAGAAACCGACCTTCTCTCTATTTTGATTGACCTTCGTCTGATAAAGCTTGACGATGATATTTTTTCTAATCAAGTGTTTCAGAGTCTAAGAGATTTTGGTCAGGATATAGTACCAGAGCCGGTCGGACGAGAGAATCCATTTGCGCCAGCTAACACAGGCATACTCACAGGGTCAGTGATTGAAATAGAATAAGTAGACACTTCAATATGAATATACTATCAGTATTAGCAGAAAAAAAAATAATCAATAAGAATGACATTCCGTCAATAAAAGAAGAGGCAAAAAATGCTGGTGAGACTATAGAAACAGTTTTAAATAAACGAGGTATTGATTCAGAAAAGACGCTCATTACAAAGGGCGAGTATTTTAACGTACCAGTATGGAGATTAGAAAATAAAGAGATACCTTTTAAAATCTTTAAATATATACCAGAAGAATCTGCTTTGCATTATAAAATCGTCCCACTTGGAATAAAAGACAGCATACTAGAGGTGGGTGTTATTGATCCAGACAATATAGAAGCACTTGATGCTCTTAATTTTATATCTTCTAAGATAGAGATGCCTTTTAAGGTTTATCTGATCTCACAAACTGATTTCAACAATATCTTAAAGATGTATAAGGGTTTTTCTGGGCAAGTAAATAAAGCGATAACAGAGCTAGAGACAGAAGTCGTTAGAGAACAAAAAGACGCAACGACAAGGAAGGGTAAAAGTGAACCTAAAAAACCTGTAATAAAAGAAGATGCTCCAGTAACTAGGATTGTCGCCAATGTCGTGCGGTATGCTGTTGAGGGTAGCGCTTCTGATATTCATATTGAGCATATGGGCGAGGCGGTAAGAGTACGATTTAGAGTAGATGGCACACTCCAGACGAACCTTATGCTCCCTGCCAAAATCCATCAGTCTGTCGTAGCTCGTATAAAGGTGCTTTCTTCTATGAAGCTTGATGAAAAAAGAAAGCCACAAGATGGTCGTTTTTCTGCAAATATAAATGACAGAAAGATTGATTTTCGTGTTTCAACATTTCCATCATACTATGGAGAAAAGGTTGTGATAAGAATATTGGACACGGCAAAGGGTATATGGAAATTAGAAGAAATGGGGCTTGGCGAGAGAAACTTGAGTGTTATAAGAAAAGCAATCAAAAAACCATTTGGACTTATTCTTATATCAGGGCCGACAGGTTCTGGTAAATCAACAACGCTTTATTCGATGCTAAATGAGATGGACAGAGAGACAAAGAACGTCCTGTCTCTTGAGGATCCAGTTGAGTATAATATTGACGGTGTGAGTCAGTCTCAGGTTAGGCCAGAGATAGGATATACCTTTGCAAATGGACTTAGGACAACTCTCCGTCAAGACCCCGATATAATAATGGTAGGAGAGATTAGAGATAAGGAAACAGCGCAGCTTGCTGTGCAAGCTGCGCTGACTGGACACCTTGTTCTCTCAACAATCCACACTAACAATGCGCTAGGTGTTATACCAAGGCTTATTGAAATGGACGTCGATCCGTTTCTTATTGCACCAACTCTGGTTATTGCAATTGCACAACGTCTTGTAAGAAAACTTTGCCCAGGTAGTGGTACCCCGGTCCCAGTTGAAGGAGGTTTTAGAGCAATGATTGATAAACAGTTTGCTGACTTGCCAGAGAAATATAAAAAAGAGATTCCTACAAGTGAGTCTTTGTATAATATTGAGCCTACAAAAGAGTGTCCTTCTGGTACAAGAGGCAGAACGGCAGTATACGAGATACTCGATATAAATAAAGAGATTGAAGAGGTAATTCTCAAAAATCCATCAGAAAGTGAGATTAAAAAAATCGCACGAGCAAATGGAATGTTTACAATGAAGGAAGATGCAATAATAAAAGCATTCAACAAAGAAATTCCTTTTAGTGAAATTAACACTTTAGGCGGAGAGGCATTAACATTAGATTAAAAGATAGTATAATTATTTATAATAATGAAAAATGTAGATAAAAAAGATACGGTATTGATTGTAGACGATGATAACTTTATGCTTGATATGTACGTGGTCAAGTTTAAAGAGCGTGGTTTTGATATTGATGCAAATAATGACCCTATAGTTGCACTAGAAAAGTTAAGAAATGGGCTAAATCCTATAGCAATACTTTTTGATATAATAATGCCAAATATGGAAGGTATAGAATTTATTAAGGCCATTAGAGAGGAAAAATTAGCTAAAGATGCTGTACTTGTAGCGGTTACCAATCAGTCAGAAGAGTCTTATGTAGAACAAGCAAAAGAATACGAAGTTGATGACTATATTATAAAAGCTAATACAATACCATCTGAAGTGTTAAATAGAGTAGAGGAGATTATAAAAAATCATAATAAAACTTAAATTATGGAAAAGCAGATAACAAATTACAAAAAAGAATTAGATGAGTTGATAGAAATCGTTGCAAAAGAAGCAGCGTCTGATTTACATTTGTCTAATGACAATAACCCTACAATAAGGGTAAATGGAGTTTTGGTGCCTCTTCTAAAAAGAAAAAAACTAACTCAAGAAGATACTCTAGGGTTTATAAAAGAATTACTTACTCCAGAGCAGAACGAAGAATTCTTAGCAAACAAAGAAGTAGATTTTTCTTATAGTCATAAAGAAGATCAGAGATTTAGAGGAAATGGTTTCTTTCAGCAGGGGAGTGCAGGTATTGCTCTAAGACTTATACATAAACAGATTAAATCTCTAGAAGAGCTTAATTTACCTCCAATACTTGAGACATTTGCCCAAAAGAAGCAAGGCTTTTTCCTCGTTGTGGGTCCGGTAGGGCAAGGTAAGACAACAACAATCGCTTCAATGATTGAGCTAATAAATAAAAGTAGAGCAGAGCACATTGTGACAATAGAAGACCCGATAGAGAACGTCTTTGAACAAAAGAAGTCTATGATTGATCAGCGTGAGGTTAAGATAGACACAAAAGATTTTAATACTGCATTGATATCAGTCTTTCGTCAGGACGTAGATGTTCTTATGATTGGTGAGATGCGAGGACCAGAAACAATCTCAGCTGCTGTCACAGCTGCAGAAACTGGGCATTTGGTATTCTCAACACTTCATACAAACAACGCTGCGCAAACAATAGATAGGATTATAGATTCTTTCCCAGAAAACGGCCAGGACCAAATCCGAATGCAACTCGCTTCATCACTTACTGGAATATTCTCACAACGTCTTGTTCCTAGGATATCTGGTGGTCTAATACCAGTATATGAACTCCTGATAAACAATAAGGCTGTTGCAAATCTTATTCGCGAAAAACGAACACATGAGATAAACACAGTTATTGAGACAAGTATGAATGACGGTATGGTTGACCTGAACAGAGGGCTTGCTGATTTTGTAAGACGTGGAGAGATTACTATAGAAGATGCAAAAGCTCATTCTCTTAATCCAAAAATGCTAGAACAACTTGTATAGAACATATATTAATGATTTATTATGCTTTTTAATTACACAGCAATAGACAAAACAGGACATGAAACAGCGGGTAGCATAGAAGCTCTCAATGAAGATGTCGCTATAAACTCATTGCAAAGACAAGGTCTTGTGATTGCATCAATTTCTTCTGCAGCAGAAAAGACATTCCTTAAGCGTGACCTGGCTTTCTTTGACAGAGTCTCAAATAGAGAGATAGTTATATTGTCTCGTCAGATTGCAACATTATTTGAGTCACAAGTATCAGCACTTAGAGTGTTTAAACTGCTTGGTGCAGAATCTGAAAATAAGCTATTAAGAAAAGCTTTGTCTACAGTTGTAGATGATCTTCAGGCTGGTAATACTATATCAACATCACTTGAAAAGCATGGGAAGATATTCACTCCGTTCTATGTGAATATGGTTAAAGCTGGAGAAGAGTCTGGTAAGCTTGATGAGACTTTCTCATATCTGGCTGATTACTTAGATAGGTCTTATGAAGTTTCTTCAAAAGCAAAAAATGCACTTATTTATCCTGCTTTTGTTGTATTCACATTTATAACTGTAATGGTACTTATGCTTACACTGGTTATCCCGCGTATCAGTAGTATATTCCTTGATTCTGGACAAGAGTTACCCATTTATACAAAAATAGTTGTAGGTCTAAGTGATTTCTTTGTAAATTATGGTGTATTTATAGCAATCTTTATTATTATAGGAGCATTTTTTATCTGGAGATTTAGCAAAACTGAAAATGGTAGATATTCAATCTCAGAAATAAAACTAGCTACACCGTTTCTGGGGGATTTATATAGGAAATTATATCTTGCTAGAATTTCAGACAACTTAAGTACTATGCTTTCAAGTGGTATAACAACAGTACGTGCTATAGAGATTACAGCAGTTATTGTAGGAGATGCCGTATATGAGAAATTGCTTAGAGAAGCAGCAGAAGATATTAAAGCGGGGAGCCCTATGTCAGAGTCCTTTTCAAAATATCCAGAAATTCCAAATATGGTAGTCCAAATGATGAAGGTTGGAGAAGAGACCGGTAAATTAGGTTCAATCTTAACCACACTTGCTAAGTTTTACAATAGAGAGGTAAAAAGTGCCGTAGATACACTAGTTACTCTTATTGAACCTGTTATGATTGTAGCGCTTGCTTTAGGAGTTGGTGTACTTCTAGCAGCTGTTCTTATGCCTATATATAACATCTCTTCTAGTATCTAGACTTATCCACATATCTGCTTTCAGAAACAGTCTTAAACGTCTATAATATAAGCTATACGTTATATTAGTAGATTTTTGAAAATCTACGAAAATAGGTCGTTTTGTTATTAAATAATAATTTATAAATTATAAAAATATGAAAAGAAAAGAGAATAAAGGTTTTACACTTATTGAACTTCTAGTAGTTATCGCTATTATAGGAATCTTATCATCTGTTGTTTTGGCTAGTTTGAATACTGCACGTACAAAATCACGAGATGCAAAGAGAGTTTCTGATATTAAGCAACTACAATTAGCTCTTGAGTTTTACTTTGATGCAAACGGTTCATACCCAGCAGCTTCTGATCTAGACATCTCATCAATGGTAGCAGATGGATATATTGCAACTATTCCTCATGATCCTGTAGGGACTGATGTAGACTATAGTTATGCAGCATTTGGTACTGGTACAGCTTGTACAGGTTACCACATAGGTGCAACACTTGAAGACAAAGATCATTCTGTACTTAAGAGTGATGTTGATGCAGCAGCAGTTACAACAGGTTTATGTACAGGAAGTACAGACTTCACTGGTGCAGTTGATGCAACAAACGGTGTTTACGACCTAAAGCCGTAATATCTATTAAACTAATTTAGTTTATAACAAAAATCCACCTTATTAAGGTGGATTTTTGTTATAATAAATCTATATGGAATCATTAGAAATTATAATAGCAGTGGGATATTTTGTCTTCGGGACAATTATAGGTAGTTTTTTGAACGTGGTTTCATTGAGATATAATACTGGTAAAATGCTTCTTGGAAGGTCTGGGTGTTTTTCATGTGCTAAAGAATTAAAGTGGTTTGAGCTTTTTCCTGTATTGTCTTTCATTTTTCAGCTTGGCAAGTGTACTAAATGTAAAAGTAAAATCTCTATTCAATATCCTATTGTAGAGTTTCTGACAGGAATTATTTTTCTAGGAATCTTCCTTAAGTTTTCAGCATTACTGTTTACTGCTCCTCACTATTTATTACTGTTATCTCTGTATTTTATGGTTATATTTTCTATTCTAATTGTAATCTTTATATACGACCTAAAACATAAAATAATACCTGACGATCTTGTTTATACATTTGCTAGTCTGTCGCTTCTCGGTATGTTTTTTGAATTTTCAACATTAGAGCTTTCTATACCAACACTTCTTCCGTTTTTCTCAGGACCTATACTTTTCTTACCCTTCTTTCTTTTGTGGTTCCTCTCTGGTGGCAAGTGGATAGGTTTAGGAGACGGAAAGCTGGCATTGGGTATGGGCTGGTTTCTAGGACTCTCTCTTGGTGCGAGTGCTATACTGTATTCTTTTTGGATTGGGGCATTAATAAGTGTCGCACTTATGCTATTTTTCTCGTTGAATTCACGTGATAAACGCATTACAATGAAGAGTGAGATACCGTTTGGACCGTTTTTGATATTGGGGTTAGTTTTGGTATTTTTCTTTGAGATTAATATCTTCAATTTTATATTATGAGATTAATGAAACACAGTAAAAACAAAGGATTCTCTCTTGTAGAGCTCATAGCGTCGGTGGCTATATTTACTATAATAATGTCAGTAATCCTTGTAAAACATTCAGAATTTTCAGGAACCCTTGCTGTTGAGAACCTTGCATATGATATAGCTCTTTCAATACGCAAAGCACAGGTTTTTGGATTAAGTGTAAGGGAATTTAAAGATGGAGGGAGTAATTTTAACGTAGGGTATGGTTTGCATTTTGATTCAAGTGCAAATGATTCATATATATTTTTTGTAGACGCAAATAGAAATGAAAAGTACGATGATTCATCTGAAATTATAGAAGTATTTGCACTAAATAAAGGAAATACAATATCAGAATTTTGTACACTTGTTTCAAGTAGTTCGCAAAAGTGTTCAGTATCAGATATTACATATTTAGACATAATTTTTGAAAGACCAAATCCTGATGCCATAATCAAAAGTAGTGCCGTAAGCGATTTGTATACTTCTGCAGTGATTACGATCGCATCACCAAATGGAGCTAAATGGGACATCACCACAATTACAACAGGCCAAATATCAATACAAAGGCAAATATAGGATGAAAAATTATAATAAAAAAAGTAAAGGATTTAGTCTTGTGGAAATGCTTGTCGCAGTAGCGCTCTTTAGTGGGGTGATGCTAATAGGTGTCGGAGCACTTTTGTCATTAATCGATGCAAATAGGAAAGCACAAGCTATTAACTCAGTTATGAATAATCTTAATTTCGCAATAGAAAGTATATCTAGAAATGTTCGTGTTGGTACAACTTATCATTGTGAGTCAAACGCAAGTCCTGTGCCGGTCAATATAGATAGTACAAAAAATTGTAAAAATGGTGGTAAGTTACTTGCTTTTGAGGCTTCAAGCGGTGACCCAGATGATAAGAATGATCAGATAGTTTATAGATTAAATGGTTCCGTTCTTGAGAAGTCAGAAAATGGTGGAGCAGCAGGCACTTTTGTAAGTATTATTGCTCCAGAGGTTTCAATAGAACAATTTGTTTTTTATGTTGACGGGACGTCCTCATCAGACGATCTGCAACCAAGAGTAGTTATTATAATCCAAGGAACTGCAGGTATTGATGACAAGACTAAGACTGAATTTAATTTGCAGACGACGATATCTCAACGTGTATTAGATATATAAAATGAAAAGAAATCTACGAAAAACAAAAAATAGAGGGTTTACACTTATTGAAGCACTTGTAGCTATAGCTATTTTAACTATTTCTATTGCTGGACCTATTACTATAGCGTCAAGAGGTTTAGCTTCAGCTGTGTTTGCTCGAGACCAGATTACTGCATTTTATTTAGCACAAGAGGCAGTAGAGTTTATAAGAAATAAAAGAGATGGAAATAATCTTGAGGACAATCCTTGGACAGACGGATTAACAGGATGTCTTGATGGAAAAGTATGCACGATTGATTCAAAAAATAATGAAATCAATGAGTGTATAGGGGGGACATGTCCGGTATTAAAATATGATGACAGCACAGCTTTTTATAGTTATGACAGTGGAGACGATTCAAATTTTACGAGAGAAGTAAGGATGACAACTATTAATGTAAAAGAAATAGCGATTACAACTACACTGTCATGGTCTTCTGGTTCAATTACTAAAAGTTTTACAGTAAAAGAACATATATTAGACTGGTAAAATATAATGCAAAAAATAAAATTAAAAAATAATAAATCATTAAAATCTAAGGCCGGTTTTGCGATTTTGTATTCTGTGCTCATAGCAAGTATTTTGCTGTCCATTGGTTTAGCGATTTTCAACTTAACAATAAAGGAACTTTTACTCTCATCTTTAGGTAGGGATTCACAGTTTGCATTTTATGCTGCGGATACTGGAGCAGAATGTGCTTTTTATTGGGATTTTCATGCAGATGCATTTGCTACATCAAGTTTATCAAGTATAGAATGTGCGGGTAATGTTATAGGTAATATGGGTGGTGGCGGATACGGTGTGCCAAGTACATTTACTTTGGACTTCTCTCCAGAGCCATATTGTACTATTGTATCTGTAACGAAATACGATGCACCAGCAAGAACAGTAATAGAGGCAAGGGGATACAATACATGTGATAGCGCAAATCCAAGAAGAGTTGAGCGAGCCATCAGAGCGACGTATTAAAATATGATTAAAAAAGAAATAAGAGAACGGTATGAGAAGTTAAAGAAAGCGATAGACAACTATCGTTATCTTTATCATGTAGAAGACAAAGAAGAGATATCACAAGAAGCCCTTGATTCTCTTAAAAATGAACTTGTAAAGCTTGAAGAAGAGTATCCAATATTTATAACACCTGACTCGCCTTCACAGAGAGTTGCCGGAGAACCTCTGAAAGAATTTAAAAAAGTTAAGCATAAGGTAGCACAATGGTCTTTTAATGATGCATTTGACGAGGAAGATATAAAGAATTTTGACGAAAGGGTAAAACGATTTTTGAAAGCTGAAACTGGAAAAGATGTTAGCCCTACTTATACATGTGAACTTAAGATAGATGGACTCAAAGTGGTACTTGAATATCAAAAAGGAAAGTTAAAAACGGCTGCCACACGTGGAGATGGTAAAGTGGGGGAAGATGTAACACTAAATGTTAGAACAATAGAATCAATTCCACTTAAACTTGAAAAAGAAATAGATATGATTGCTGAGGGGGAAGTATGGCTTGGTAAAAAAAGTTTAGAAAAGATAAACAAAAAAAGAGAAAAGTTAGGCGAGCCTGTTTTTGCAAATCCACGTAATGCCGCTGCTGGTTCTATTCGCCAGCTTGATCCGAAAGTTGTAGCAGAAAGAAACTTAGATAGTTTTATATATGACATTGCACAGCTGGACAGTGATGCACCAGATACTCAGTTTGAAGAATTAGGATTATTACAAAAACTCGGTTTTAAAGTAAATCGTAATTTTGAGCTTTGTAAAAATATAGATGAAGCAATTGGGTTTTGGAAGAAGTGGAAAGACAAAGCAAATAAAGAAGACTACCTAGTAGATGGCGTCGTGATTAAGGTAAATGAAAGGGAATATCAAGAAGCTATAGGTTATACAGGTAAAGCGCCACGCTTCGCTATAGCATTCAAATTCCCTGCAGAGCAGGTTACGACTATTGTTGAGGATATAGTGCTACAAGTGGGTAGAACAGGCGTTTTGACCCCTGTAGCGCACCTTAAACCAGTGTCTGTCGCTGGGTCTACTGTTTCTCGAGCAACGCTACACAATGAAGATGAAATAAAGCGCCTTGGTGTGCGTGTGGGTGATACTGTGGTCCTGCAAAAAGCTGGAGACGTGATTCCAGACATAGTGTCGGTCTTAAAAGAGATGCGTACAGGGAAAGAAAAAGAATATGTATTCCCAAAGAAAGTTTCTATTTGTGGCGGTGATGGTTCTGTAGAGAGAATAGAAGGACAAGCGGCATATAGATGTGTAAATAAAAATTCATTTACACAACAGAAAAGAAAATTTGAATATTTTGTATCCAAGAAAGCTTTCAATATTGATGGACTTGGTCCGCAGATTATAGATAAACTTTTAGAACAAAATCTGATTTCAGAGTTTGATGATATTTTTACTTTAAAAAAGGGAGATTTATTAGAGCTTGAAGGGTTTAGAGATAAATCAGCAGATAGTTTGCTTGCAGAGATTGAAAATGCCAAAGAAGTAGAGCTTGCGCAATTCCTTATATCACTTTCTATTGATCAAGTAGGTGAGGAGACTGCATATGATTTGGCAGACCACTTCGGCACACTCGAAAGTATACAGAATGCATCAGAGGAACAGCTTGAGGCAATACAAGGTGTCGGTGGTGTCGTAGCGCATAGCATCCAAGTTTGGTTTAAAGACAAAAACAACGTCGGGCTCCTAAAACGCCTCCTAAAACACATAACAATACCCCGCCAAGGAAAGCCCTTGGTAAAACACGAAGGCCTTGCCTTCGTGGGGATAACTTTCGTGCTAACAGGTACTATGGAAAATATGTCGCGTGACGAAGCAAAAGCTAAAATACGTGCAGTCGGTGGAAGTGTTTCAAGTTCAGTATCTAAAAATACAGATTATGTGGTAGCTGGAGATTCTCCTGGTTCTAAATACGATGAAGCTCAAAAACTCGGCGTGAAAGTTATAGATGAAAAAGAGTTTATGAAGCTTATAAGCTAGTGTGGTAGAATACATATTATGGAAATCACCGATAAAGACATAGAAAAACTAGGGGATTTGGCGAGAATTAAGCTCTCCGAAGAAGAGAAAAAAGGACTCAAAACAGATATTGAGTCTATTTTAGGATATGTTTCAGAAATCCAAGAAGTCTCTTCAGACTTGAAGCGAGATACTACATCTGACAAAAGTGAACATATAAATATAATGCGTGAAGATGGAGAGCCTCATGAGAGTGGTTTATATACGGAAAAGATTTTAGAAAATGCACCACAAAGAGAAGGTGATTATATAAAAGTAAAAAAGATTCTTTAGATATTTATGGAAATAGATTTAAGTAAATTAGATATTAAGAAAGCTCATGAACATTTAGTAAATGGTGATTTTACTGCGGTAGAGCTTGCCGAAGTTTGTTTAAAGAATGTTAAAGAAAAAAATGAAGACATAAATGCATATTTGGAAATTTATGACGATGTATTAGAGCAAGCCAAGAAGGCAGATGAGAGGATTAAAAATAAAGACAATGTAACAGAGCTTACGGGTATTCCAATAGCACTCAAAGACAATATTTTAAACGAAGGAAGAGCGGTCTCTGCTGGCTCAAAAATCCTTGAAAATTATAAAGGAACTTACGACGCTACTGTTGTTAAGAAGCTTAAAGATGCAGGAGTAGTATTTATAGGGCGAACAAATATGGATGAATTCGCGATGGGCAGTTCTACAGAAAACTCTGCATATGGAGTTACTAAAAACCCAATTGATCTTACTCGTGTATCGGGAGGGTCTTCTGGAGGTTCATCAGCTATTGTCTCTATGAACGGTGCTCTTGTTTCTTTAGGTTCAGACACGGGAGGTTCTGTTCGTCAGCCGGCAAGTTTCTGTGGTGTCGTAGGGCTTAAACCGACTTATGGAGCAGTATCTAGGTATGGGCTTATAGCTATGGGTTCATCGCTTGATCAGATAGGGCCTTTCGGTAAATCTGTCAGTGATGCGGAGATTCTGTTTGATGTGATAAAAGGATATGACAAATTAGACTCAACTTCACTTCCAGATGTCCTGCAGTCAAAAGATGAGGTAAAAGACCTGCTTGCCGGCAGGCAGGGAAAGTTAACCATCGGTATTCCAACACACCTTTTTGCAGATGGTGTAGATAAAGATGTGTTAGAAAACTTTAATCAGTCAGTAGAGAAGATTAAGTCGCTAGGATATGAAGTGAAAGATATTGAATTACCAAATACAAAATACTCACTTGCTGTTTATTATGTTCTTATGCCTGCAGAAGCATCTTCAAACCTGTCACGATTTGATGGTGTTAAATACGGACTTCGTAAAGAAGGAGAAAACTTGCTGGGGGATTATCTTGAGACTCGTGAAGTAGGTTTTGGCGAAGAAGTTAAGAGGAGAATTATGTTAGGTACACACGTACTTTCATCTGGGTATTATGATGCGTATTATAATAAAGCAAACATTGTACGTGAGCTTATAAAGTCTGATTTTGACAAAGCTTTTGATCCGAAAGCTATCGGAGTAGATGCTATTTTGACACCAACTACTCCTACTCCAGCATTTAAAATAGGCGAGAAGAAGGATCCACTTTCAATGTATTTATTAGATATATTTACAGCTCCTGCAAATATTACAGGGATTCCTGCAATATCAATACCATCTGGGACGGTGGAAAGAGAAGGAAAAGATTTACCTGTTGGACTACAGATAATGGCAAATCATGGCAGAGAGGATATAATATTTAGTATAGGACGAAGTATGAGTATATAGTATACGTATAAGTATGGATTCATTTCTTACATTTTTAAATTTAGAATATGTTTATCTTAGGATATATGATTGTATAAAAAGTACATGCAGATTTGATAGTGACATTGCTTTTTTAGACAAGATGCGTCCTTATTCAATAATTATAGCTCTCCTGCTTTTTGCTGGAATAATATATGTAGTAATAAGAATTCGTCAGATTAGAAGAGAAGAAGAGGAAGATTTAGATGAGATAGTCGTCGCAAAAGGAATAACAAAAAAGAAGAGGGAACGGTGGAATAAGCTTGTCGATCTTGCTTCATCTGAAAATGAAAGCGATTGGAGGTTAGCAATCCTTGAGGCAGACACAATGCTTGATGATATGGTAGATGTAATGGGTTATAAGGGTGAAGGTCTTGGTGAGAAGCTTAAGCAAATAGAACGTAGCGATTTTAATACACTGGACAAAGCATGGGAAGCACACAAAGTACGTAACGCTATAGCACATGCCGGTACTGACTATATGTTAACAAAAAGGGAAGTCAGAAGGGTTATTGATTTGTATAAACAAGCTTTTGAAGAATTTGAGTTTATATAAACTTGCAATTTATTGATATTTGAGGTATTATGTTGTGCATAGCGGAGTGGAGAAGTAGTATCTCGGGAGGCTCATAACCTCCAGGCCCTGGTGCAATTCCAGGCTCCGCAACAAGCAAAAACAAAGAGGTGCTTTTTAGCACCTCTTTGTTTTTGCTCTATTGTGCGAAGCCTGGAATTGCAAGTCGGAAGAAACGTGCCAGTGGCACGTTTGTGAGACGGGGTCGAGAACACTTAGTATTTTATGAGGTACGAAATAAAATATTTAGTGATTCGTGACCAATTCCAGGCTCCGCACATGGGACTTTTTCTCATCCAAACATTTTCAATCGCAGAGCGATATAGAAAATATTCTCCTTTGAAACCACGGACTTTTGCTTTATCTTTCGGCGCAAAAGTTCCGTTCAAGTCCCACCGACCGCATAAGAAAAGCCCCCTGAAAGGGGCTTTTCTCTATTGCGCGGTCGATGGGACTTGAACCCACAACCTCTCGCGTGACAGGCGAGTGCTCTAACCAGTTGAGCTACGACCGCATACGAGAAGTATTGTAACAAAAAATATTAACATTGTCTCGTTTGTGTCGACGGGAGGAATCGAACCTCCGACCTCAGCTTTATGAGTGCTGTGCTCTAACCATCTGAGCTACGCCGACATATACCTACAAAAAATACCATTTTTAACTACTAAATTCAACATATGTGGATAAATCATTGACATATTTATGTATCTTGATTACACTTAAATTAGAAGTACAAATTAGTTTAATGTCGTGTTTTCTTATACCTGTGTCAGGTATAACTTGTAGGTTTTAAAGATTTATCTGTTGGGTTGCTTCGTGCAGAGCAGGTGTCTAGCCACTACTCTGTGCGGAGCTTCTCCCCTTACTTTTGTGAAAGGAGGTGCCCATCTGATTTAAGAGTAAAATGCTAGAAGGTAGGTATATCAGTGGATGATGTTTTTTAAAGAAGTATAGTTTTTTGTAACATTGTAAGATTTTTTATTTTGCTGTATTTAATCTTAAAATGGAGTAAAAATTATGAATGTCTTTTTGAAAGCAATTATGGACACAACAAGTCAGTTCACGGTTTTGGAAGTAACGAACGCAAATATGGCGACTGCCGGTGCGGTAACAAATCTGAAGAGAAGAAAACAGGCAAAGACTACTTCTAGGCAATAGAAAAGATAGAGGTGCCTAGACCTCACACTAACAACCCCTCGTTTTTCGATATTGAAGTTAGTATAACTTTAATTTAGAGAGCGAGGGTGTTTCTTTTTGTAAAATTTTTAAACCACCACTCTTTTTATAAGTGGATTTATAGTAGTAAGTATTTCGTATGTATAGATCACAGTATCAGCTATGTCCATTTGGTCGTCTGCTGTCAAAGTTTCAAGACCGCTTTTACCGATTAAAGTTACTATGTCTCCCACGCGCGTGGTAGCGCTATTGCACTCAATTATTATCAAATCCATAGACACTAATCCAACGATTTTACACTTTTTGTCTTTTACAAGCACTTGCCCTTTGTGTGAAAGCGCTCTTGCAAAGCCATGCCAATATCCGATAGGTATCATTGAGACAGTTGTATTCTCTTCCATCTTTTCTGCCATATCATAACCAACATAATCACCCTTTTTTAATTTCTTTATTTCACTTATTTTAGTCTTCCAGCTTAGTACAGGTTTAAGCACAAGTTCCTTTTTAAGCACAAGTGAGTGTTGAGCTCTGCTTTCTTTGGACGGAAAGTAGCCATAAAGCCCTATACCAACACGCACCATATCAAAGTGTGCTTGTGGGTATAGGAGTGTGCCTCCAGTACCAGACGCATGGAACATTATTTTTCCAAGACCAAACCTTTTAAACACCGTTTGGACTTTTTTAAATTCTTCAATCTGTTCGTTCGTATAGTGGGGGTAAGTAACATCTTTCGCAGATGCAAAGTGCGTATAAGCGCCCTTTAGTTTTCCACTTAGTTCATTGCTTTTTATAAGCTCAATAACCTTTTGTATATCATTTGGGAAGAATCCTTGCCTGTGCATCCCTGTATCTACTTTTATATGAAAAAAAGGACTGTCCTTTATATTGGCGACCTGTTTAAGTGTTTCAAAAGTAGAGACGGTAATCTCTAGATTATTCTCTGTAGCTATTTGAATTTCTTCTTTTGAAAGCGTTGGACCAAGTACTAAGATTGGTTTTGTGATCTCTACAGAGCGAAGTGTCTTTCCTTCATAGACACTGTCCACACAAAAACCATCAACTTTGTCATTGACTATAAGTGAGAATTCTCGCAGACCATGCCCATATGCATTGGATTTAACCACAGCATACATTTTGGTCTTTTTCTTGAGGATAGAGCGAATAGTCTTTACATTGTGCAAAGCTGCCTTTTTATCTATCTCAACCCATGTTTTAAGGTTTGGTATCATATATATGTAAACTATACCATACCAAAAAAGTTGGATTTACGATATACTTTGAATTGTTAAGCCGTTGTAGCTCAGTTGGTAGAGCGCACCCATGGTAA
>JABGQE010000011.1 GCA_018648925.1 bacterium
CCGAAAAATTCCACAATTTTTTGGGCAAGAGACTCAGTGTCTTCTTCTTCTTCAAGATAATCAAGAATATAATCACGAATATCATCAGGAGAAATATTTTCTATAGGGATTACTATATGAGGAGCTAAAAGCTTTTTTGATTTTACTAGAAGTTTTGGTTGCTCATGCTCGTTTTCGTCTGCTACCCAGAAAGATTCAAGAGATGAATATGGACGAAGCGTATTGTCTATTGTTATGCCGCGTGAAGTTATTTTAAACCGCACTTGCGCAGGAGGTTTTGAGGCATTTATCCCTACTGTGAATGCTCCTATTAAAATAACTATCGCAAATAATACATTACTAAAGATGATAGAGGTCGCAGCCGCCGCTATTGCGATAATACCTAATGCCCAAAACCAGTCAGAGCTTTTGTGGATATGCTCGTGTTCAAGGGCTGTCCATTCTAGTTGTGTTTGCTGCATGTTAGGTGGGTTCTTTAGGGGGTTATTGTGTTTCCACATCCTTGTGAGAAGTTTGGAATAGAGTCTGTCTCAAGGCAAAATGAAATTATGAAAGTATTACCACTTGAATCTGATATATATGTGTAAGGATTTGTTGGGTGTGTTGGGTCTGTTGGTACTTCACTTATTACGTCGTCACCTTCAAGCGCTGTTGAAACAACGTCGCTACCGGTAATTGTTACAAGGGTTGTTGCTATTGGGAATTTGTCGTTATTGTCTGCGTAAAGCACTAAAGCTTTACTTATCTCACGTACATCAGACATTCTTTTTGCGTCGCGTGATTTTTCTTTTACTCCACCTATTAATGCTATTGTGGCTGTAAAGAGCATTGCGATTATTGCTAAAGAAACAAGAAGTTCCATAATTGTAAAACCTTTTTTATTTAAATTTTTCATTATATATATTTTATCACGGTGTATCTCAAACACAACTTCATTTGGTGGGATTGTCGTCCAAATGGTATAAATATGAGATATGAATAAACAAAAAGATACATTATTTCTAATTTTATTACGTTAAAAAAGATAATATATACATATGAAAAAAATAAATCTAATTTTCCTTATAATAATCATCGCTGTAGTAGGCTATCTAAGTTATTTTGGTTATAACACTGTCGTAAAAAGTAGGCCTGATATTAAGATTGATGTAGTGAGTGTGGATTCTGGTTGGGATGTTGATATAAAAGTTGAGAATTTTGTAGTTGGTAAGCAGGATGGTCATGTGCATTTATATATAGACGACAACTTGGTAAGTTTGGTGTATGAGCAAACTTACCATATAGATCCATTGCCGAAAGGGGAACATGCTATACGCACCGCTCTCTTCACACCTATGCACAAAGAAATAAAAGTTCTTGGAGAAGCTGTGTCAGATTCTGTTACGATCGTGTCTGACGAGGATGGTATCATGCCACCAACTTTAAAGATGGATATGACTATTAGTGCGGGAGGTGATATGAAAAACATGGAAGGTGGTTATGGTAAAGGAGAAGAGTCTAGTGAGGAGTTTGTATATGACCCAAAAAGTGAGGTTTACACTAGTCGTAAGTGGAATACTCGGGACATTATGATTGTGGTGGAAAAAAAGCTTGGTGGTATAGCTTTAGTTGATGGAAGTAAGAATGAAACAGTTGCAAGGATAAAAGGTATTGGTAAACAACCACACACTATTGTTTTCTCTCCAGATGCCAAGTACGGTTATCTTATTTCAAGAGATGGTTGGCTTAGTAAGATTAATTTGAATAAAGCCGAGGTTTCAAAATCTGTAAAAGTTGGCATAAGCTCAAGAGGTACAGCTATGACTGAGAGCGGAAAGTTTATAGCAATTGGTAATTATGACCCGAATACATTAGTAATCCTTGATGCTAAAACTCTTGAAGTTGTAAAAGAAATACCTCTAATGGATACACGTGTTAAAGATGGAGTTATATCTAGAGCGGGAGCGTTACTCGATTTTGGCGAGATGATAGCCGTTGCGCTAAAGGATATTAATAGTGTTTGGGTTGTTGATACTTCTCTAAAGGGAATGCCGGTTACTAATTATTTTTGGGATGTTGGCGACGAGGGAGGTATAATGCATGACGGTTACGCGACTCCTGACGGGCGTCACCTTGTATTTTCTATTGAACAGTCAAATGTTGTGTGGATATTAGATGCACTTGAAATGAAAGAAATAGGAGAGATAAAGACTGGTGTAAAGCCTCATACTGGCCCAGGCGCTACATGGAAGAACCTCACATTCATACCTGCTATTGAGGAGGGTAAGACTACTGTTATAAATACCGATACATGGAAACTTGTTGATTATATTGAGACTGATCAACCAAGTCAGTTTCCACGTTCGTATACAAGAGATGAAGGCTATCCTTACGTATGGTTAGATAGTTGGGACGTCGGCAAGAGTGATGAGCTTTACATAATAGACGCGCGTGATTTGTCGATTGTAAAAACTATTGTACCAATTGAAGGCAGTATGGTAATACACCCTGAATTTACATATGACGGAAAATATGTGTATGTCTCAATGATGCAAAAAGATATGGTTTACATATATGATGCAAATACTTTTGAATTTGTAGATAAATTAGAAATGACAAACCCGACAGGCATTTTTAATGTAGGGTTAAGGGTAAGTGAGGCTGGGTTGTAGTTTCTTAATTTAACAAGAGGCTTTGAATGGTTATGAAAAAAATAAAAATACTTCCAATTGTACCGTTTATATTAATTGTTATATTTGGCGGATTACTCACGTACTTTTCTTTTAATGAATCGCTTAAAAGAATAAGAGCTGTAACTGTAGACGATATATCACGCAGTCCTGACGATTTACCCGCTCAAATTAATAGAGATTATTCAAGACGTGTATCTGTTGATCTTGAAGCTGTGTCTGTTGTAGCGGAATTTGATGATGGCAAGACTTATGAATATTGGACTTTCAACAAGCAGGTTCCAGGGCCGCTTATACGTGTAAGGGAGGGGGATACAGTGAATATAACGCTTACTCATTTACGTAAAGCGTATGAAGAGCAGAAAACAATAAATTCACATAGTCATAGTCCTAGTGATATTGAGCGCATTCGTTCAATAAAACTTGAAGACCGTGAAGAGTCAGATCGTTTTGAGTATTCGTTTGGTTTTGAAGGTGTGGAACTGATGAAGGTAGGACTTGGAGAGACGAAATCGTTTGAACTTAAGACAACAAAACCTGGTCTTTATATCTATAACAGCGGTGGCGCTAATGCGCCAACTCATATTGCAAGAGGAATGTATGGGATGATTCTTGTCGAGCCAAGAGATGGCCTTCCTAAGGTTGATAGAGAGTATTATGTAATGGAGGGTGAGATTTATACAAATAAAGATTCTGGAGACAGTGGATTTCATAAATTAGATGAAGAAGAGCTTTTAGCGAAAAATCCTGATTACAACGTATTTAATGGAAGTGTAAACGCATTTAGAGAAGAGAATGCTTTGACTACTGATGTAGGGGAAACAGTGAGAATATTTTTTGGTAATAGTGGGCAAAATATTTCAAGCTTCCACATGATTGGTGGTATAGACCTACATTCCACACTTGTTCCAGCTGGAGGGACGGCCATAATTGAGACTGTGTCACAATAGGATAACTTTGTTGCTCGTACTAACGAGAGTGTGAGATAATCTAAGTTATATTACGGTCGACAGTAATAATTATTTAAATTAAAAATTATATTATGAATGGAATTTCAAAATTAAAATCAATCGTACTTGCTATCATAGTAATCGACTTGATTTTAGTATTCCCAGTGATGCTTTCTTATGAAAAAGTAGGTGCTTTTTTTAAGGTAAGTTCAAACGGTATACCAGAGGTATTCGTAACTCTTTTGGTAGAAATTATTCTTCTTACACTAACTGCTCTGGTGGCATATATGGTTGCACGAATATTTAGAGGTACGGCATTTGCTTCTGCTTTTTACTTCATAGCATGGGGTGTATTACTTTATGGTATTGGAGACTCACACATCCTGATTTGGATGTATACAGGAGTAGAGTCGTTCCCAGCGTTTCTAGGACCTGCAGGCTCATCAATTGCTCATGCGTTAGGTGTAGGACTAGGATTTATATTGGTAATCTTGGGTCTATATAAACTTGCAAAAGCTCGTAATAAAATAGGAGGCGGATCAATGTAATCCACTTTTAATTTTGTACTGTTAAACAAAACACACAACATATGTTGTGTGTTTTGTTTAACAGAGTCCGTTTTTGTGTTAGATTTAATATAAGAATTTATGAAGACTGTTAAAGATAATATTTATTTAATTATAGCTGGAGTTTTTGCATTTATAACTATAAACACAGCTTTGTTTTATGCGTACCCTGGTAAGTTTACAGCTATTGCGTATGTAACGATTCTGATTATCCCTCTTTTTGTTGCACTAGTCTTGGTGTTTACTAGATTTTCATTTTTGTTTACTTCTAGGATCTCTGAGCAAGAAGACGAGAAGAAGTTATTGCGCGAGCGTCAAAAAGAAATAGTGGAAAACATGGTAGAGGGGCTTGTTGTGCACAATAAGTCAGGGAAAATTCTTTCAGTTAATAGTATTGCAGAAAAGTTTTTAGGAATTCCTGCTTCTGAGATTTTATATAAAACCAATCTAGAATTAAGCAAAAAGTCACTTCTACTTGATGCATTGTTTAAGAAGTTTGAGTCAGGCTCTGAAAAGGAATATTCGTATAAAGACAAATACGGTAGGGATTATGTGTTTAAAATAATAAGTGTAGAGCTTAGTAAGAAAAGAGGTGAAATACTTAAAATAATCAGAGATATTTCTAGAGAGAAACATTTAAATAAAATGAAATCAGAGTATTTGACTGTTATGTCTCATAAATTCTTAACACCACTTAATGGTATAAAGTGGACGGCGCCGAGTATTTTAGATAAAGACGTGGACAGTGCAGACAAAGAAAGGTTTGTAAAAAATATTATAGAAAGTACGGACGAGCTAATAGAACTAACGTCTCTTTTGCTTAGAGTTACAGAGATGGAAGAGGGTAATTTTGGGTATAAATTAGGACCTGTTGATATTCGTGTAATTATAGAAAATTCGATTAAAGACAGAAAGGAAGATATTGATGAAAGAAAAATATTAATGGTATTTAATAAGTCAGATATTCCTATCCCTTCTGTTACAGCAGATAAAGACAGAGTAAAGGTTGTAGTAGATAATTTTATAGATAATGCAATAAAGTATTCTTCAGAGGAAGGAGGGGTAGAGATTTCGTTAGAAGATGATGGTAAAAATATTAGATTTAGTATTAAAGATGATGGTATTGGTATATCAAAAAAAGCGCAACCAGATATATTCTCAAAGTTTATTAGAGACGACAGAGCTATAGCAATGCATACAGAGGGTTCTGGGCTAGGGCTCTTTATAGCGAAAAATATAATAGAAGAGCTTGGTGGAAAAATAGGTTTTGTAAGTACCGAAGGTGAGGGTTCAACATTTTTCTTTACACTCCCTAAAGAAAACAAGAAGCACAATATAAAATAAAAAATCACCCCGTCTCAAATGAGACGGGGTGATTTTTAAACTATTTGTTTTCAGATAGAAAAGTTTTTACTTTCTGTACTATATCTTTGGGAATACTTTGTGCTTTTATTATATAATCTTTTGCACCAAGTGCTGTTGCTTTGTCTATGCTCTCTTGGTCAAACAGGTTTGATAAGACGATTACAGGGGTAGGGTTGTTCTCTTCTTTTAGTTTTGTCAGAACTTCAAGCCCATGCATTTTAGGTAGGACAAGGTCTAATAAGATAAGGTCAAATTTTCCACCCCCTATCTTCTCAAGGCCATCTTCTCCGTTAACGGCGATTTCAATATCAAGACCTTCTTTTATGCTTGTTTTGGCAAGCATCTCAAGAAGAAAGTTGTCATCTTCTATTATAAGTATTTTAGGCATGATTATATTGTAATTTATTTTTGTATGGGTGGCAATGTGAGGATAAGTATTTGAATAAATATTATATAAATAGTATCATCAAAGCTTGTTTATGGTAAGAATTTAGCTTAATATAAGGAACATAGTTAAATATTGGAGAGGTGGCTCGAGTGGTTGAAGGCGGCTGTCTTGAAAACAGCTAAGGGGGAAACTCCTTCGAGGGTTCGAATCCCTCCCTCTCCGCCAATTTGTAGTATAATTATATTATGGGTGAAACTACAAAAATCGTAATAATGGTACTTTTTGCACTACTGCTGGCATTTATACTTTTCGCATTACTTCTATAAAATGAAACCACAAAGGATTTTAGGTGTTGATTTCGGCACTAAAAAAGTAGGTATTGCCGTTTCAGATGAAAACGGCAACTTTGCATTGCCTAAAGTTGTTCTACAAAATGATAAGGACTTGATAGGTAGTTTCCAAACGATTCTCAAAGAAGAAAATATTGGCGAGATAGTAATAGGTGAGTCTATAAATTATAAAGGTGAAGAAAACCTTGTTATGAAAGACGTTAAGAGATTCATAGAAAAGATAAAAGAATTTTCTGACGCATTAATCACACTTGAACCTGAGTTCTTAACATCATCACAGGTAAGAAATACTCAAGGAGATGGTAAGATGATAGATGCATCAGCAGCAGCTCTAATACTACAAAGCTCTTTGGATAAAAGAAATAATAAATGAAAAACTATTTAAAAAAAATAAAAATAAGTATACGCGATTGGATGCTTAAACATGCAGGGAGTAAGCATGCTAAAGGATGGCTCTCTTTCTTTTCATTTGCAGAAGCTTCGTTCTTCCCTATACCTCCTGATTTTATTCTTATTGCAATACTCGGCTCAAAACAACAGAAAAACTGGTTTTACTACTCTGCTTTAACCGCAGGTTGGTCAGTGCTCGGCGGAGTATTTGGGTACGGTATAGGGTTTTTACTTTTTGATAGTGTAGGACAGTGGCTTATTGTCACGTACAATCTTGGCGACCATATGATAGCTGTAAAAGAGCTTTTTGATCAAAACGCGTTTTGGGCAATATTTATATCTGGTTTTACTCCTATTCCTTATAAGATATTTACAATCTCAGCGGGGTTCTTTAGTATTAATTTCATTACATTTATAATAGCTTCAGCTATATCTCGTTTCCTGCGATTCTTTATTGTTGGGTACATTATGAAAATGTTTGGAGAAGAAATGAGTGAGTTTGCTTTTAAGTACTTTAATATTCTCACATTCATTTTTGCAGTAGGAGTTATTGTATTTATTACTGCTATTAAGATTTTTTAATACAAAATTTCACTTCCAATAGACATAAGAGCGCGATATAATATATTTAATGCAATCTACGAAAGATAAAAGTTTATTTGCGAAGTTTTTTCCAACTCCGAAGTTTTTGACGATACCTGCCGTCGGTATTGATATTTCAGATAACTCTATACATCTTATAGAGTTTGCAGACAAACATGGTCGCAAAACTCTTAAAAAGTTTGGTAAGTATCCCATACCAGACGGAGTAATAATAAAAGGTGAAATAAAAAAAATAAAAGAATTAACAGATATCTTAAAAAAAATTAAGAAGGATAATAATATAAATTTTGTGCGAGCATCATTGCCAGAAGAGAAGGCGTATCTGTTCCAGACACAGATCCCAGGCGACGTGACAGACGAGAACATAAGAAGTATTTTAGAGTTTAAGCTTGAGGAGTATGTACCGCTTTCTCCTTCGTCAGCGATTTTTGATTATAATATATTGCCAAACCAGAAAGACTCAGACCTCTTAAATGTCGTCGTAGCTGTATACCCTAAAAATACTATAGAGAAATACACTGTTGTATTTGAAGACGCAGGAATGACGCTACTTTCTCTTGAAATAGAAGCCCAAGCAATCAAGCGCACTGTTGTAAAGGAAGGTGACACTGGCACATACATGATTGTTGATTTTGGAAAAACTAAAACAGGGCTCTCTATTGTAAGCAATAATGTATTGAGTTTTACGTCAACATTAGAGGTTGAAGAAGAGAGATTAACTAATACTATAGTAAAGCATCTGAAAGTCTCTGAAGCTGAAGCCGACCGTGTTAAAAACGAAGAAGGTCTTATAAAAACTAGAAATAATAAAGAATTATTTAGGGAGCTTATGAATACGGCTGAGTCTTTTAAAGACGATATAAATAAGCATTATAGGTATTGGCAGACACGTGTGGATGAAAAGGGTAATCGTGTGGATGCGATTGAGAAAATCATAATCTGTGGTGGTAATTCAAATCTAGCGGGCTTGCCTGAGTTTCTTTCAAGTAGTTTGAAAGTGAAGGTTGAACGGGCAAATGTTTGGGCAAATGTATTTTTGTTTAATGACTTTGTGCCAGAGATAGATAGCTTTAATTCACTTTCATATGCGACGGCAATAGGTCTTGCTTTGCGTAATATAACTTAATAATAAAAAATGCGTAATCTTTTGTCACAACAAGATAAGAAAAAAGTAAGTAGGGAATATAAATTCCGTATCATTACAGTGTCTTTGTTGTTTACATTTTTTGCTATGCTGATAGCGTCAGCCCTTCTCATACCTTCTTATATCATTTCTGATTACAGAGAAGGTATTACACGTGTACAGTCTGACATAATACAAAAATCTATTGAAGTTAGAGAGAAAAATGTCTCAAACGTAATACTTAATGACGTAAAGACAAAATTAAGACTGCTTGAAGTAAAAGAAGGGGGTACATTTTTAGCGGATGTCTTTGAAGAGATTATAGGTCAAAAGACCGATGGTGTAAGTATAGGAAAGTTTTTTTATAGACAAACGACAGATGGCAATGACGAAATACTTGTAACAGGTATAGCGGTCTCAAGAGAGTCTCTTTTGCAATTTAGAAGAAATCTGGAGAATAGAAATATATTTACAAGTGTGATACTGCCTGTCTCAAACCTTGCTTCTGATACGGATATAGAGTTTTCAATAAATATAATAGGAAAGTTTTAAAATTATAATTATATGAAGCAATTTAAAACAACAAAACAAGTTCTTACATTTACAGCGATTTTAGCAATTGTGTCTGTTACGTTTTACGTATTGTTTTTCAATAATATAAAAGAAAAAAACAATACAATATCAGCTATTGTGAACGATGTTGATATTGCGGTCCAAAAAGAAACAAAACTTAAATCTGTAAAAAATATAATAAAAGATACAGCAGATGGTCGCGAAAAAATAGATACGTATTTTATTAAAGATGATGAGATAATAAACTTTATTGGAGAAGTTGAGAAAATAGGAAGAGATATAGGTGTAGAGGTTGAGATTATTTCTGTAAGCATTGGTGATAGTAAGTTACAGCAAGATAATGTAAGTGAGTTATTGAACCTTGATCTGGAAGCAGAAGGGTCGTGGAGTAGGGTCTTTCGTTTCTTAACGCTTGTTGAGAAGATGCCGTTTAAGGTAAATATTTCAACCATAAACCTTGAGGCTATATACGAAGGTGAAAGCAAGAAATATAGCTCTGGAATATGGAAAGGGTTTTTCAGTATAAATGCGATTAAATTAAGATAAATATGGGAAATAACAAAAAGATAAAAAGTTTTTTTAGTAAGGGTTCAAAGAAAAAACGTATAAATGAAATACGTAATGGATTTAATATGTCTAAAATATGGAACATAATGCTAGCTTCTTTTGCGTTTGCTGTTGTGATTATCGTCGTGGTGAATATGTACCTATTTTTTCAGATAAGTAGTGGAGAGATTTTCCTTGTGGAGCAAGATGCCTCTGTCTCTGTAAAAACTATTAATAGAACGCTTATGCAAGAAACCATAGATTCGTTTGATGAAAAAGCGAGAGATTTTGAAAGTCTGAAATCTACCAGCATATCAAGGGTTATTGACCCATCGCTTTAATTTTTGTGCCCCTGCCAGGAATCGAACCTAGAGCCACTCCTTAGAAGGGAGTTGTTTTATCCGTTAAACTACAAGGGCGTATAATCACCAGTGTAAAGGCAAATGCGTAAAGTGTAAAGGCTGCGAGGGATTTGTCCTGACGGTCACTAAGATTAGGCGATGAGGGATTTGGTCACGAATCACTAAGTATTTTATTTCATACCTCACAAAATACTAAGTGTTCTCGACCCCGCCTCACAAACGTGCTACCAGCACGTTTCTTCCGGCTTTCAAATCCCGCTCTAATCTTCCACAAGCAAAAGAAAAAACTCCCAAATAGGGAGCCTTTTCTTTTGCGGTGGGCGATGAGGGATTTGAACCCCCGACCTTTTCAGTGTAAATGAACTGCTCTACCAACTGAGCTAATCGCCCTCTATTTGTATATAGAGATTACCTTATTATTCACTTTTTTTCAACTTAATGTACAATGCAACTATGCAGAAAGAAATAAATATCATATTTGAAAACGACGAAGTATTAGCGGTTGATAAGCCAGCTGGTCTTGTGGTGCATAGTGACGGGAAGACTAAAGAGCCAAACTTGACTGATTGGGTAGTTGAGAATTATCCGGAGATGGAGAGTATAGGGGAGAAAGCAGTATACGACGGTAAAGAGATAGCACGCCCAGGGATAGTGCATAGGTTAGACAGAGAGACATCAGGTGTGATAGTGCTTGCGAAGACGCAGGAGTCATTTGAGAATTTGAAAAAGCAATTTCAAGAAAGAGAAACTAAAAAGATTTATAATGCATTTGTTTATGGTCCTATGAAAGAAGAGGAAGCCACAATAGATAGACCAATAGGCAAGAGTAAAAGTGATTTCAGAAAATGGTCAGCGCAACGAGGGGCAAGAGGTGAACTACGTGAAGCTGTAACTGATTACAAGGTCTTAGAAAAAAGCAAAGAATTCTCGTATCTGGAAGTGTCCCCTAAAACTGGACGAACTCACCAAATACGTGTGCACTTAAAGGCTATAAACTACCCAGTGGTATGCGATAAGCTTTATGCTCCAAAGCGTGAGTGTGCGCTTGGTTTTGACAGGCTAGCGCTCCACGCAAGATCTATCACATTTGCTCTGTTAAATGGCGAAAATGTGACAGTAGAAGCTGATTTGCCAGAAGACTTTGAAAAGGCGGTAAAAACGCTTTAAAAACGGCTAATTATTGCTAATTTGAGTTCATTGTGTTAAAGTGTCTATCATTATGGCTACAACAGAAGCAACATCTGGAATTACGGTTTCTCCAGTAAATATGGAGAGCAGACAAAAACTCGGCATAAGAGCCGGGGATACTGTGCGTGTGTGGCAGAAGATCCAAGAAAAGGGTAAGACAAGGCTACAGGCTTTTGAGGGGCTTGTGCTAGCACATAAACACGGCAATGAAGCAGGGGCGACTTTCACAGTGAGAAAGGTTGCAAGTGGTGTGGGTGTTGAGAAGATTTTCCCATTATACTCTCCAATTATTGATAAAATTGAAATTGTTAAAAGATCAAAAGTACGAAGAGCAAAACTTTACCACATACGCGATAAAGCAGCGAAAGAAATCAAGCGACAAATGCGTCATGCTACGATAGTAGATATGCAGAGTGTGAGTGACACAGAAGAGGCTAATAAAAAAGTAGCAGATGAAGAAGCAGCTAAGAAATCTGCAGAGGAAGCAGAAGCTAAAGCAAAAGACTTGTCCGCCGAAGCTTCAGCGAAGGAGGAAGAAGAGAATAAAGTAGAAGAAGTTGTAGAAGAAAAAGCTGAAGCTCCAGCAGAAGAAAGTCCTGCAGAACCTGTAGCAGAAGAACCTAAAGAAGAAGAGAAAAAATAATTTACTTAAGCCCAGGTGGCGAAACTGGTAGACGCGCTACCTTGAGGGGGTAGTGGGAGCAATCCCGTGGAAGTTCGACTCTTCTCCTGGGCACATTTATTTCTGATATAATAAATGGATGTTATATACAAAGAAAGGTGACGACGGAACAACTAAAACGTTTGGCTGTGACCAGAGGATTTCTAAAAGCTCTGCTGTAGCAGAGGCACTTGGTGTTATGGACGAAACTAATTCTTATTTAGGACTTTGTAAAGCAAAGTCAAAAGAACAAGGGTTTAATTTTGAAGAAATAATCCACAATATTCAGAAAAACCTTTTTATAATACAAGCAGAACTTGCAGGTGCCACAGGGTCCATTACAGAAGACAAAATAAAAGAAGTCGAAGGTATAGTGGATGATATAGAGAATGAGCTACCAGAGATTAATAGCTTTTTCATCTCTGGTAGTACGGAACTCTCTGCGATGTTTGACTTTGCACGTACACTTTCAAGACGTGCAGAGAGGAGGGTCGTTGCTGTGCACAGAGCGGGGGATGTAGGGTTAGGAGGGTTCACGTTTCAGTACCTAAACCGTCTTTCAAGTGTTTTGTATGCATTAGCTAGACTTTCTAGTCACTTATCCAATGTGGCGGAAGAATCACCAGATTATAAATAAAATGCAAGTTTTGAAATGTTGTGATAAGGTAGAGGAGTAATATGGTGGTCGTAGCTCAGCTGGTAGAGCCCCGGTTTGTGGAACCGGTTGTCGTGGGTTCGAATCCCATCGATCACCCCAAATGAAGTCTCTGTTTCAAAAATATAAGGAATTTTATAAACGCAATGAGCGGTATGTTACTGGCGGGGCGCTTCTTTTTGGTTTTATTTTAGATAACTTTACGCTTACAAGGATTGATTTAAAGTTTGATAATATTGTACTTTTTACATATTTAGCCATAGCGTTCTTTGCGATTCTCTTTATCAATTTCTACGAAGAGGGGCTGTTGAAGAGTGCGTTCTTTGAAAAAATAAGATTCATCTCACCGCTTGCTATGCAATTTGCATTTGGCGGATTGTTCTCTGGCTTTGTAATCTTTTATACACGAAGTGCCTCTCTTATTACAAGTTGGCCATTTATCTTAATGTTGGTAGTGCTATTGATTGGCAATGAGTTTTTTAAGAAAAAATATGCAAGGTTTACGTTTAGGATGAGTATTTTTTTCACAGCTCTCTTCTCGTTTCTGATTTTCTATATACCTGTTGTTACAGGCTCTATAAGTGCGAGTATGTTTGTGCTAAGTGGAGTTATAAGTCTTGCATTAATAATTTTATTAATTAGATTTTTCAAGTTTTTTATACCAGTTCGCATAAAGAAAAGTAAGAGTGCACTTACGTGGAGTATTGGAGGTATTTTTATACTTATAAATGTTTTTTATTTTACAAATATTATCCCGCCGATACCACTGTCGCTCAAAGAAGCAAGTGCGCACTACTATATAGAGCGAACAACAGACAATAATTACCTTGCAATAAGTGAAGTAGAAAAGTGGTACGACTTCTTAATACCAAATAACACTGTCTATGTTTCCTCCGGTGAACCAGTGTATGTATTTAGCTCTGTGTTTGCGCCGACAAAACTCAATACAGAGATTTTCCACAAATGGCAGTACTATGACGAAGAGAAAGATGAATGGATAGAGAGCAATAAGATAGGGTTTAATATCTCCGGTGGGCGCGATGGTGGGTACCGAGGGTATACTGTGAAATCAAACGTACCAGTGGGGCAGTGGCGAGTAGATGTAACGACAAAACGTAACCAACTCCTAGGAAGGGTTAAGTTTGAGGCAGTAGAAGTGGATAGGGAGGTAGATTTGGAAATAAAGACACTTTAAATCCTATATTGACAAATAGGTTTAAATATAGTACTCTTTGCTAGGTTTTAATTTGACCTTTGTAAACGAAATAATTCTAAATCTAAAAAACTTTTAAACGAAAGGGGGCTAATAAATGAGCAATATCGAACGCTTTATACGTAATTGGTCCTTTGCATTTAAGGGATTGATATTTACCTGTTGGATGTGTTGGGGTTTACAAGCACATATTGTTTTTAAAAACATAATTGTAAAAGACCGACAATATCAAAAAAGTAGAGATTACAAAACAGAATTTCAAAACAGAATTAAATTTGCAGATTTTATGAAAGAAAAGGTTGCTTCAGCAGAGTCAAAAGGTGTTCGTTATGGACACTATGACTATTACAAAGATCTGATAGATATTGATATGAAAGAAGTAGAGTTGGGTAATCCAGCTATGTTGCTTAGTGGACATGTGGCGCAACTACAGAATATCTCAAATAGAAATCTTAAGAAAGGATATTTCACAAATGAGGATTTTTACACAGCAAGGGATGCTTATTTCTTTGCTCGTCCTGTTGATAGATTGAACAATGAACAATTATCAATACCAAGTTTGAGCAAAGCATTAAACTGGTTAAAATCTTTATATCTAAAATCTTTACTACTAAGCTTCTTACTATACCTTGTAAGGATATCGGAATGGGGAAGTATCCCAGGTAAAATATTAGCAGACAAGAAAAAGTTTTTGCTAGCTGTGTTTGGATGGTTTTATTATCTATTCAAATATCCAAACAATGTTCTTAGGGAAGTTCGCGTTGAAGCAGAGCTCAGAAAAGTTGGAAACTTCTTTCGTAAATTAACTCACGAAGAAAAAGAAACTGTGAGAGAGTTTGCGAATAGTGAGAATTATCATGGTTGGATTGTTGGTTTCAGGAGAGAGTATAAGGTTTCGTTTGAGAGGACTCTCGCGGTGGCTTTGGTATCTCTTGTAATGTCCAATATGTTGTTTGCAACGTGTGCAAATGGAGGAGCCAATCTAAGGGATGGCCCGCCGACTACATATGTGCAAGATTATGACTGTGGTAATGATGCTTGTTCTATAGAAGCAGAAGACGATGCTTTCATTGTCTATTTAGACAGTAAAGCAGATATTCATCTGTTGTTGAGTGGAATGAAAAGATTTTCTGAATTTTTTCATCAGATCGTCTTAGACAAAAAGATCGATCGGGTTCCGATTGTTAGTCGTTATGCTAGATAATTTAAAAACTAATTTAATGACTAATAGAGGGGACTACGATGAGGATTTTCAGAACAGTATTATTGATTTTTATGTTATCGGTGTCTGTTTTTGCATATGCAGAACCAGAGCCATTGATTCCAAAACTTAGTCTACCTAAAGGTATGACGCTCAAGTCAATTGGGTGGATTCAGCAGGCTTATAAAGAGCATAAAAATTATGGCAGTACCCAGTTAAATGGGTTTCGTATCAAGACATTTTTAGAAACCAAAGGTTCATTTAGAGCTGTTGGTGAAATAGAATTTTCTCATATGGACCGTCCAGATACAAATTGGCTTAGACAGCTCTACGGAGCATACAAAGTCACTGAGAAATGGGAGATTCGAGTAGGTAGGTTGTTACAACCTGGACTCTATCCCACACCAATACCGTACTTGCTCCAGACTGTTAAGTATCCAAGAGATGTGTTTCATTGGTATGGATATGG
Source organism: bacterium (assembly GCA_018648925.1). GTDB lineage: Bacteria > Patescibacteriota > Minisyncoccia > Phycocordibacterales > UBA2163 > UBA2163. The sequence continues at coordinate 15,273 of JABGQE010000011.1, forward strand.
AGTACAAGCAAAAGGTGATTTAGGTAACGGATGGAGCCTGCTTTTAGAGGTTACTGGTAACAGTGATGTGACCTTCTACAAAGAAGATCAATTTAGGCAGGCTGAATTTTCTGGAAGGTTAGAGAAATGGATTGAAAGTTTGCGTTTGAATGTAGCTACAACGTTTCATGTGTCGCATGAGTTTTCTATGGTTGGTGCTGATATTAGATATCAGCCAACAGAGAAACTGTTTTTCAGAGGGTTGGTCTATCATGCGGACTATCTTGGAGGTGAGCTTACATATGGTGGGCATTTACTTGCCGAGTATAAAGTTCTTGAAACCAAATGGCTCAATGGTAAATTTCATACTATGATTGATTATCGTGACGAAGAAACCCAAAAACTTCATTATAATGATGCAATTTTAACAAATGGAATAACTATTGAGACAAAGAATGACAGATGGTCAGGAACCATTGATTACGAGACGTATTTTAGCGGAGATGAGCCAGATAAAGGTAGGTGGTTGATTCAAGCTCAGTTTAGATTTTAGAATTAAGGTAGTGTTAAGGCTTCAGGCAAAATTGCAGAATATCGCAATTTACCTGAAGCCTTTTAGTTATCCACATAAAGGACAGTCCTTTGTGTTTTTTATATTACAATATAGATATTAATAACTAATTTTAATAATATGGAATTATCAATATTTCTTGTACAGATTATCGGTATCTATTTCTTAGTAGTCGGTATTTCTGCTCTTATTAAGTCAAAAGAATGGCAGCATGTTTTAAAGCATCTTATGGAGCATGAGCACACAGCTCTCGTATATGTTGCGGCAATCTTTACTTTTATCTTAGGTCTTATTGTTGTGTTAAGTCACAATGTTTGGACAGGAGATGCCCCAACTATCATCGCAACAGTAGTTGGGTGGCTTATCTTAGTAAAAGGAGCGACTTATTTCCTGCTTCCTAATAGAGTTTGGGTTAGTTGGATGCGGAAGATAAACAGTTTGAAGTTATTTAAGATAGTTGGAGTCATCTATATAATCATAGGTGCTTATATGGCTTACAATGGATTTGGCTTAGGAGCTTAGACAAAACAAAACACCGCCGAGCGAAGCTCGGCGGTGTTTTGTTTTGTTTAAATTTCAAATCCTAAAAGTGCAAACATTATTGCAATGCCGATTACGATGGCAATAAATTGTAGCAGTGACTTCTTTATTCCAGGTGTTTTGTGAAGCTCTGGTACTAGGTCTGAACCAGCGATGTAGAGGAAGCCACCAGCTGCAAAAGCTATAAGAAGTGGTATGTGTGCTTCAATATTTTCACCAAATATAAATACAATAGCAGTACCGAGTATTGCAAAGAGAGATGAGAAGAAATTAAATAGAATAGCTTTTAGTTTTGAATATCCTGAATGGATAAGAACTGCAAAGTGTCCTATCTCTTGTGGTATCTCATGCAAGATTATCGCAACAGTGGTAGCGATGCCGACTTCAATACTTATAAAATAGCTTACACCTATTATTATTCCGTCTATCATATTGTGTATTGCATCTGACGTAAGTATAAGAGGTCCCATTGGGTGGACTTCTTCATTTTGTTTGTTTTTGCATTCGTCTGTCTCGCAGCTGTGTTCATGGGAGTGGTTCCATCGTATAAACTTCTCAAGTACGAAGAACAGCATTATGCCGACAAGTATGGCAAGAGATGCTGTAGAAGCGTTTTCTATCTCGTTAAATGCTTCTGGTATAAGGTGTATTATGGCATCACCAAAAAGCGCCCCCACTGACAAACTTACAAGAAGGAATGTTATCTTTTTCAAGAAATTCTGCCTAAAACTAAGAGAAAATAAGCCTACTAGGGATATAAGGCTTACTATTATTACACTTAAAAATGCGTATATAGCGATAGTGCTCATATGTAGATAATAGCATAATTGCCTTTTATAATAGAGGGGTATATATTATAGATACATTATTAATCTAAATTTATAAGATATGCATAACGAAACAAATAGTAATCACGGTTGTGGTTTTGGAGGAGGAAGAGTAAAGAGAATGCTCGTAATAGTACTTCTGGTACTGGCACTATTTCTAATATTTAAAACACTTAATACTATAAAAGAGTATAGATTTATAGGTGGTGGAGTCTCTGCGACAAATACAATAAATGTATCTGGTGAAGGAGAAGTGTTTGCAGTTGCAGACATTGCAGAGTTTTCTTTTTCTGTGGTTGAGCAGAAAGATACAGTTAGCGAAGCACAAGAGATAGCTGCACAGAGAGTAAACAGCATTTTAGATTTTCTTGAAAAGAGTGGCGTAGAAGAGACAGATATTAAAACAACAAATTATAATGTTTACCCGCGTTATGAGTTTGAAAGAGAGGCTTGTAGTGGAGGTTTTTGTCCTCCAGGGGAGAGGGTACTCAAAGGTTTTGAAGTTAGTCAGAGTATTTCTGTAAAGGTTCGTGACACAGGCGATGCTGGCACAGTACTTTCAGGTATCGGTGAGCTTGGAGCGAGTAATATAAGCGGACTTAACTTTACTATTGATGACGAAGATGATTTACAAGAGAGTGCACGGAAGATTGCAATAGAAGATGCGCAAGCAAAAGCAAAACAACTTGCAAAAGATTTAGATGTTAAATTAGTGCGAGTGGTAAACTTTTCAGAGTTTGGAAGTAGTCCAAGATTCAAGACATTTGCAGTTGCAGAAATGGCATCGCTTGATAATGCAGGGGGAGGTATTCCTGAAATCCCAGTTGGAGAAAATAAGATTACTTCTAATGTAAGTATTACTTACGAGATACGATAGTGATATAATAAATACAGAAAATAAATTGTACATAATTTCTTAGTACTAACCTTTTTAAGGAAGGGGTATGTTATGGCGAGTCTAATTGGTATTATGGATGGGGAAAGTTTTTCTATAAAGGTTCGCAGTTGCACATTTTCAAATTTTAATGAATGTGCAAGACTCAGAGGGATGTTATCTGACGAAAGAAAAAAAAGTAGATTAATAGGCAGAATATGCAGAGCGGTACTTAAAAGCGGAAAAGAGTTAAACGATAGTTCTCTCGACGAATATATTCAAAAACATACGAAATAAACTAAGTATTTTTAGCTATATTTAACCCCGCTGGAAGTCATTCGTGACTACTTCCAGTGGGGTTGACTATTTCTCTAAAATGAGTAATATATAGATAAACCCCGACGGGTGTTTTTTAATACAAAATTATGAAATTAATCAATTATATCAAGGATACAAGAGGAGAACTAAAGCATGTAAGCTGGCCAACAAGAAGGCAGGCTATAGTGTTTACAGCGCTTGTTATTATAATCTCGCTGTTTACAGCAATGCTGTTAGGGTTCTTTGACTTTATCTTTTCGTATTTACTAGAAAACTTCGTAATAAATTAACGAGTGTAGTGAGTATAATTTATACGAACCCCCTTCTTTTCGCGCAAGCGAAGCGCGCAAAAGGAGGGGGTGATGATTTAGTAAAACAAATATTCATTATCATTCATATTTATTAACAAAATCTATCATGGCAAAACAAGACACAGCACAAAATAGAAATTGGTATGCGATCCATACATATTCAGGTTATGAAAATGCGGTAAAGCGTAATTTACGTCAGCGTATTGAATCTTTGGGTATGGAAGACAAAATATTTGATGTTATCGTACCAACTGAAAAACAGATTAAAATTAAGGGAGGAAAAAGAGTAGAAGAAGACGAAAAGATATACCCAGGGTACATATTAGTAGATATGATAGTGGACGACGACTCATGGTATGTAGTACGTAACACGCCACGTGTTACAGGGTTTGTAGGCTCAGGTGTACACCCAGTACCTCTTTCAAAAGGAGAGCTAGACTCACTTCTAAAGAGGATGGAGTCTGATGATGTGAAGCATAAGATAGAGCTTGCTATCTCAGACGCAGTGACTATAATAGACGGACCGTTTAAAGAGATGGATGGGAAGGTGGCAGAAGTTGATAATGATAGGGGTAAGATTAAGGTGCTTGTATCAATGTTTGGACGAGAGACACCGGTGGAGCTAGACTTTTTACAAGTTAAGAAGATTTAGTAAATTAAGGAGAGAAGCGACTATAATTCACTTAACCCCCTCTTTTTCGCACGAAAGAAAAAAAGCGCAAAAAGAGGGGGTGATGATTTAGTAAAACAAATATTCATTATTATTCATATTTATTAACAAAATCTATCATGGCAAAGAAAGCAGAAAAAAAATTAAAACTTCAGATACAAGCAGGTAAAGCAAACCCTGCTCCTCCTGTGGGCCCAGCGCTTGGACAAGCTGGAATAAACATCGGAGAGTTTGTAACGAAGTTCAATGACGCAACTAAAGACATGATGGGAGACGTGATCCCTGTTGTGATTTCAGTATATGAAGATAGAAGTTTTGACTTTGTACTTAAGACACCACCTGCGTCACGACTTTTACTTAAGACACTTGGTATAAAGAAAGGCTCAGGCAAGAACCTAACAAGTAAGGTTGGGAAAGCTACAAAGGCTCAGCTTATAGAGATAGCTACAAAGAAACTTCCTGACCTAAACACTAACGACCCAGAACAAGGCGCAAAGATTATAGCCGGCACAGCGCGAAGTATGGGGATAGAGACAGATTTATAAACAATCAATCATTGATTGACTTTAAACTTCCTATGCCGTAAGGTATAGGAAGTTTTTTGTTGCTTTGACACACTAAATATTAAAGAATATTTCAGATAAACTTAGAAAAGGAGAAGTAAATGGAAAAAGACGACGCATTAAACATCAGATCAGATTCTAAAGACCCAAGAGGTAGAATTCTTGCAAACCCAACGCACACCCCGTTTCAAATTGGGAAGCTCATATTTCTGTCTGTTGAAAGCGCTCTTCAAGGAATAAAATTTGAAGACGAGAAAAAACAAAGAAAAGTCTTCACGATGCGTGGCAAAGATGCTTTAAAAGCAGGTAGAGAAATAACAAACTCTATAAAAGACGGGGAAGAGCATTTTGTATATTGGAACAGTAGACAAATTGTTTATAATTCTGATGAG
>JABGQE010000012.1:0-16690 GCA_018648925.1 bacterium
AAGAGAAAGGTTTGGTGTTTACGCCGAAGCTTTCTTCCGACCAAATCGGTCCAGCTTCTATTGATCTGAAGCTAAGTGATACATTTAAAGTTTTTCATATTGAGAAGCACAGTCTTTTAGACGTAAAAGAAGGACTACCAAAAGATTTCTTAAAAACATACAAAATGAAAAAGGGTGAACGTTTTATACTTCACCCAGATAGTTTTATTTTAGCAAGCACTGTAGAAAAAATTAAAGTTCCAGATAATATTGTAGTAAGAGTAGAAGGAAAAAGTTCTCTTGGTAGGATAGGGCTTTTGGTCCACACTGCAGGTTTTATAGACCCAGGATTTAAAGGGAATCTTACATTGCAACTTAGTAATCAGTCCAATGTTGCTATTGCTATATACCCAGGGATGTATATTTGTCAGATTGCTTGTGAATTTTTGTCGTCTCCGGCTGAAGTGCCTTATAATAAAAGAAAAAAATCTTTATATATGAATTCTAATGGATCAAAACAGGCAAATACAAAAAATTTGTTTAAAAAATAGTTTTTAAATTATATGGAAGAAAAAAAAGATAAAAGATCATCATGGGACGATTATTTTATGGAAGTTGCGCATGCTATCTCTAAAAGAGCGACATGTGACAGAGGTAGAAGTGGTTGTGTGATAGCAAAGAACAAACAACTTGTAGTGTCAGGTTACGTAGGCTCACCTCCAGGGTTTTCGCATTGTGATGAAGTAGGGCACCAAATAAAAGAAGTAACACATGAAGACGGAAGTAAATCAAAACACTGTGTTCGTACAGTGCATGCTGAGCAAAATGCAATATGCCAAGCTGCAAAAAATGGTGTGTCTGTAGCTGGCGCAACTTTGTACTGTCGGATGACTCCATGTAGAACATGTGCGATGCTTATAATAAGCTCTGGTATAAAGAGAATTGTCTGTGAAAGTAAGTATCATCAAGGAGAAGAGTCAGAGAAGATGTTTGAAGATGCGGGTATAGAAGTAGAGCATATGGATGATAAGGTACAGAATTACCCTAAATAAACGCCTAGAATAGCCCTGCCTGCCGGCAGGCAGGAATTTAAGGCGGTTTTGTTATATAATCAGTGAATGATTAGAGAAGAACTAAAAAAGGCTATAAAAGAGGCAATCTCAGTTTTAGGATTTGAAATAGAGGATATTCACTTGGAGCATCCTGCTGATTTGTCGTATGGGGATTATTCTACAAATGTCGCTATGGTGCTTGGAAAAGTAAATAGTAGAAATCCGAAAGAATTAGCGCAAGAGATTGCAGATAAGATTTCTGAAAATAAATCAATAGAGAAGGTAGAAGTTGCAGGGGCTGGATTTATAAACTTCTATCTTTCACAAGAATTCTTTACTGAAAGTATTAAAGAAATTTTAAAAGAAAAAGATAAGTGGGGTAGTAATGGCTCTCTTAAAAAACAAAAAATAATAGTTGAGTATACAGATCCAAATCCATTTAAAGAATTTCATATTGGACACCTAATGAGTAATGCGGTCGGGGAATCTATCTCACGCCTTGTAGAATTCTCTGGTGCGAGGGTTGTGCGGGCCAATTATCAGGGTGATGTGGGTCTACACGTTGCAAAAGCGATATTTGGTAAACAAAAAAACCCAGAAATGGCATTTGGTGACGCTTATGCATATGGATCTCAAAATTATGAAGACGAAAAAGCTCAGATAAAAGAAATAAACAAAAAAGTATACGAAAAAAGTGATAAAAATATTAATGAAATTTATGAAGAAGGCAGAAAAACATCGTTAGAGTATTTTGAAATAATTTATAAAAAACTTGGGACAAAGTTTGACGAATACTTCTTTGAAAGTGAAACTGGCCCAAAGGGTTATAAGCTTGTAGAAGAAAATATCGGGAAAATCTTTGAGGAGAGTGACGGCGCGGTAATCTTCAAAGGCGAGGATGTAGGTTTACATACTAGAGTATTTTTAAATTCAGAAGGGCTTCCAACATATGAAGCAAAAGATTTAGCTTTAGCCAAAATAAAGAGTAAGAGATTTGATTATGATAAGTCTATTGTAATCACTGGAAATGAAATAAAAGAATATTATAAAGTGATACTTGAGGTTATGAAACAGATCTTTCCAGAGCTTGCAGAGAAGACAAAACATGTGCCACATGGAATGTTGCGTCTCCCGAGTGGTAAGATGTCGTCTAGAACGGGGGATGTTATAACCGGCGAGTCATTAATTGATGAAGTTCAGGCCAGAGTATTTAATAAAATGAATGATTTAAGTATTGAAAATAAAGCTCAGATTTCTGAGCAAATAGCTATAGGAGCTATAAAATACTCAATATTAAAGCAATCAGCCGGGAAGGATATAATCTTTGATATGGATAAATCCCTTTCATTTGAGGGTGATTCTGGGCCGTATTTGCAATATTCACACACAAGGGCAAGTGCAGTGTTAGAAAAGGCAAAAAAAGGGAAAATTAAGACTAGTTTTAAAACTAACCTTACTGAAACAATAGAATTAGAAAAGCTTCTGTATAGATTTAGAGATGTGGTGGAAAGAGCAAATATGGAGTATGAACCACATTACGTGACAACATATCTTACAGAGCTTGCCAGCGCATTTAATAGTTTCTATGCTAAAGAAAAGATTGTGGATGATAGTAATACAGCCCCATATAAAGTTGCACTTACGGAGGCTTTCAAAATAACAATGAAAAATGGTTTGTGGCTTTTAGGTATAAAAACACCTGAAAGAATGTAAAAAATCTCAAGATTTGAGCGTAAACTATGTGGATAAATACCATTGTTTTATACTATGGTGTAAGTCATACTAGAGTAATATATGGAAGAGATACTTCAAAATAAAGAAAATAACGATGACAAAAAATATCCAACAATAATTGTTGTTATTATTGTCGTAATTTTAATAATTATAGGGTTTTTCCTCTATACAAGTACTTACGATATAACGTTATTAGAAAGAACTTCTGATAAGAAAGTTTTCTCAGAAGAAGAAAAATTTGAAATCTTAGATAGTTTATCTAAGGATTCAGAAAATACATTATCAATAGAAGAAAAGAGAAGTATTTTGAATGATATTTCAAATAATAAAGCAGAGGATGCGTATAACTACTCAGAAGAAGGAAAATTACAAATCTTACGTTCTCTTCAAGAAGAATAAAAATTATGAAAAATTCTAATCCAATAATAAAATCAGGGCATAATATAGTTTTGGTTATCGCTGCACTTCTTTTTATAGCGGTGCTTATATACGGAGCATTTTTTGTAGATGGTGTAAAACAAGCGAGTGCGGGTAGCTCTCAAAACGTATCTGGGTATGCATGGAGTGACAACATAGGCTGGATTAGTTTTAACTGTACTGATACTAGCTCATGTGGGACTAGTGACTATGGTGTAAATATTGCTACTAATGGAGCTATGTCCGGATATGCATGGAGCGACAACATTGGTTGGATTAGTTTTGAAGAAAGTGATTTGTCGGGTTGTCCTTCTGGGTCTTGCACAGCTAAGCTTTCTGGAAATAGTTTACAAGGTTGGGCAAGAGCACTTTCAAATGGTGATGGTTGGGATGGTTGGATTAGCTTAAAAGGCTCTAATTATGGAGTTACTAAAAACGGTAATAACCTTGAAGGATATGCATGGGATGCTAGTGATATAAGTAGTGAAAGTATAGGTATAGGATGGATACAATTTAACCCTGCATTTGGTAGTGTTACAGTATCTTCTGTTAACGCTCCGACTGTTAGTATTTCTGCTGATCCCGCTACTGTGTTCTCTGGTAATAATTCAACTCTTACTTGGACGAGCACAAATGCTACTTCATGTACTGCAAGTATAGGATGGAGCGGTTCAAAGGCGTTTTCTGGTACTGAGGTTGTTGGGCCGCACTCAACTGATACTGTGTATCAACTTACGTGTACTAATGAATTGTCATCATCAAATGATAGTGCGACAGTATTTATTGATACATCAACTCAGTGTTCAGATGGTATAGATAATGACGGAGACGGACAAATAGACTTCCCACAAGATACAAGCTGTAATAGTTTGGCAGGTGATGACGAATCAATACCTGTATGCGGTAATACTGTATGCGAAGCTGGAGAAAATCCTGGAACTTGCTCTGCAGACTGCGGAGGCGTGCTATTTGAGGAATTTTAAGATAAATGCAAAAGACTATAACAAAAACTTTAATACTAGCGATAGTCTTAACCGCCGCCCTCGGCGTAAACTACCTCTTCGCTGCATGGACTGGACCAACTCAAGCACCACCTGCAGGTAATACTGACGCGCCAGTGCATGTCGGGACTACAGATCAGGTTAAGAATGGGGGACTTTCTGTAGATGCACTTTCTGTGTTTGGAAACGGATATTTTCAGGGTAATGTGGGAGTAGGAGTAGTGGCTCCAAGTGAAGCATTAGAAATTAATGGAAGAATGAAAATTGGAGATAGTACAGAAACACCAGAAGCAGGAACTATTCGTTGGACAGGAGCTGATTTTGAAGGATATAACGGTAGCGCTTGGGTTTCTCTGGTAAGTGGAGAGGTGGTAATAACAGTAGATCCCAATTATACAGAATGTGTCAATGTTGGTGGTAGTTGGATAGATGCTCAAAGTACTTGCTATGTTGCAGGCTCCAGTTGTCCATCTGGATGGAGTCCAAATGCGAGTTATAGTAGTGCAATACCAAGTTCATGTTCTACATGTTCTGGGGCATGTACAACAGGATCACATTTTAGAGAAAACAAAACTTCTGCCTGTACTTATCGAAACGGTAGTACATATCTATCCGGTAGAAACCGAGAAGTCAGATGTAATGTAGGAGGAAGTGCAACCTGTTATGCTCTTCAAACCGAAATTGGTTGTACTAAAAATTAATTAAACATTAAAAGAACTTATCCTCATAGAAGGATAAGTTCTTTTTTGTATTGTGTTTGTTTTGATATAATAAAAGTATGTATATCCAAAAGAAACAGCTTAAAGATTTCATAATAGATTCTGGACTTGTTTCTCAAAAAGCTTTTGATGAGGCGGAAGAAGAGTCTTCAAAGGACGGAGAGGATACAGAGCAAGATATAGGTAAAGTCCTCGTAAGTAAAGGTCTCATAAGCGAGGATGATCTGCGTCGCATGCAGGCTTATGTTTTAGGTATTCCGTTTGTGGATCTTAAAGGTAAAAAGATTGATTTTGAGGTACTTTCTATGATTCCAGAGCCTATTGCACGCAATAGCAATATTGTAGCTTTCAAAAAAGACGACAAGACTCTTGAGGTTGCTATGCTTGATACTGATGATTTAGCAGCAATTGATTTTGTTAAGAAAAAAGTTAATTTAAAGATTTTACCAAGACTTACAAACAATGCTTCAATAAAAGATGCGTTACTTCAGTACCAAAAGACCCTAAAAGCAGAGTTTGGAGATATCATAAAACGTGAAGCAGATACTATTAAAGATATATCTCCAAGTAATGGGTCCGAAAAAGTATCAGAAGGAGAGCTTAAAAAACTTGCGGAAGATCTTCCTGTTGTTCGTATCGTAGATTCGCTTTTACGTCACGCTATTATCCAAAATGCCTCAGACATTCACATAGAGCCTATGGAAAAGGAGGTCCTTATAAGATACAGGATTGATGGGATATTACACGACGCAATGACATTACCAAAAAGCGCAGCGTCAAGTATTACAGCGCGTATAAAAGTACTTTCAAAACTTAAACTTGATGAAAAGCGTCTTCCACAAGACGGAAGATTTAAAGTTGAGGTCAATAAAGAGAAAGTCTCTTTTAGAGTATCTATATTGCCGACTTATTTTGGTGAAAAGACAGTAATGCGTCTTCTTAAAGAAAATATCTCAGGATTTTCATTGGAGGGCTTAGGTTTTCACGGGGAAGGACTAGAAAGAATTCACAGAGCTACAAAACTCAAAACTGGTATGGTTTTGACCACAGGCCCGACTGGTTCTGGAAAGACGACAACACTTTATACGATTTTAGATATTTTAAACACACCTGATGTTAATATTTCAACAGTTGAAGATCCTGTTGAGTATCAAATGCCGAGGATTAATCAAACACAAGTAAAACCAGCTATTGGGTTTACGTTTGCATCAGGACTCCGCTCTTTAGTTCGCCAAGATCCAGATATTATCATGGTAGGTGAGATCCGTGATGAAGAAACAGCATCTCTCGCTGTGAACGCTTCATTGACTGGGCACTTGGTATTCTCAACACTTCATACAAACTCTGCAGCGGGGGCAATACCGCGATTGCTTGATATGGAAGCAGAACCTTTCCTTTTAGTATCAACGATAAGTGTTATTGTCGCGCAAAGGCTTGTAAGGAAGATATGTCCACCAGGAGAAAAATATTTTCTAACCAATGCAGAGATTGAAAAACTGAAAGAATCTGTTGATCTGGATAAAGTTTTAGATGTTCTAAAAGAAGAAAATATTGTAGATAAAAAAGTAGAATGGGAGAAAGTTCCGTTTTATAAGACAAAAGAAACCGCAGGATGTGAAGACGGATATAGTGGAAGAATAGGTATTCACGAAATACTTGGTATGTCATCAGCTATAAAAGAGCTTATAATGAAAGGAGCAACAACAGAAGATATTGAGAATCAAGCAAAAAAAGAAGGGATGCTTACGATGATTGAGGACGGTATATTTAAAGCAGCACAAGGATTGACCACAATAGAGGAAGTATTAAGAGTAGTATCAGAATAATACATATGAAATTTACTTACAAAGCAACAAAAGACGGAAAAGAATATGAAAATACGGTAGATATGCCAGATAGGTTTCTCGTATACAAACATATCAGAAAAGAAGGTGGTACCGTCGTGTCTGTTAAAGAAAACGAATTAAGTCTCTCTAAGAAAATGAGCGCCTTAAACAGTATGTTCGGTAAGGTTAAAATAGCTGAGAAGATAATGTTTACGCGTAATCTTGGAGTTATGATAAGGGTAGGACTCTCGCTCTCGAGAGCATTGGCTATCTTAGAAAGACAAACAAAAAACAAAAAGTTTAAAGAAGTTATAAGTAATGTTGGAGCAAGTATTAAAAAAGGCTCAAGTTTCCACGATGCTCTTGCAAAATTTCCAAAAGTATTCCCTCCACTTTTTGTTTCAATGGTAAAGGCAGGAGAGGAGAGTGGAGGACTCGCAGAAGCGCTGGCTGTAGTAGGGAAGCAAATGGAAAAAGCTAATACCTTAAAGAAAAAAGTAAAAGGAGCCCTTATATATCCTTCAATAATTGTATTTGCGATGATAATTATAGGAATCGTAATGCTTTTGTATGTTGTTCCTACCCTAACTAAAACATTTAATGAGTTGAACGTAGAATTACCAAAGAGTACACAATTTGTAATTACTATAAGTGATTTCCTTTCTAATAATACTTTAGTGGCTTTGCTTTTGATTATAATATTAGGAGTAGGTGCTGTTATTGCATTTAAGTCAAAAAGAGGACGACGAATATTTGAATATATAATCCTCCATATACCTGTTGTCTCAAATCTCGTTAAAGAGACAAACTCTGCCAGAACCGCTCGTACACTATCGTCACTTTTAGCATCGGGCGTTGAGGTTGTTAGCGCTATCTCAATAACAGGGGAAGTAGTGCAAAATTCTTATTATAAAGAAGTGTTAAAACGCTCAGAAAAAGATATACAGAAAGGGCTACCTTTCTCTAAAGCGTTTATTGATAATGAAAAACTTTATCCAATACTTGTTGGAGAGATGATTGCTGTTGGAGAGGAGACAGGTCAGCTATCGGGTATGCTTCATCAGGTTGCAGAATTTTATGAAAGTGAAGTTGATCAGAAAACAAAAAATATGTCCACAATAGTTGAGCCTTTCCTAATGATTCTTATAGGTGTGGTGGTAGGATTCTTTGCTATTTCTATGGTTAGTCCTATTTATTCAATATCAGCAGGAATATAAAAGAGATTTTCTGTTACAATAAAAGAATGAAGAAAGGTTTTACAATAACAGAATTAGTAATAGTAATAGCAATACTTGCGATAATAGTTACTATCGTTGCAAGTGCATTTTCAAAATTTAATAATAATCAATCTCTTGGTGGCGCTGTTGGCGAGGTAACATCAACGCTCAATGAAGCGCGAGCCAACACTCTTGCCTCATACAACAACATTGCTTACGGGGTACATTTTCAGGCCGATAAAGTAGTCTTTTTTAAGGGTAGTACTTACTCGTCATCTGATCCTGATAATGAAGATATAATACTTTCATCAAAAATCTCAGTATCAAACATTGCACTTTCTGGTGGTGGAAGTGATGTCATTTTCAAAAGACTCACTGGCAAAACTGACCAAAATGGTACGGTGACATTATCGCTTATTTCTGACCCAACAAAAACAAAAACGATAACAATACAGGGGTCTGGGATTATTGAATAAACACAGTTATGAAAAATATTTTTATAAAACAAAAAAATATTAATTCTAATGGCATGGGTCTTATAGAGATAATTATAGGAACATCTATAATATCTCTTTCTATGGTTGGACTCATTGCAGCATTTAACCTTTTTATACGTGCAGGACTAGCGAATACAAACAAAATCCAAGCTATCTATCTCCTAGAAGAAAGTAGTGAAGCATTTAGGCATATGAGAGATAGCGGATGGACAATAAACATAAATTCTCTTTCTAAGAGTACTCCGTATTATCTTTCATTAGAAAGCTCTAGTTGGGTTGCTACAACCACAACAGCACTTATTGATGGTGTGTTTGATAGAACAATAACGATTTACGATGTATACAGGCGTGATTCAGACAACGATATCGTCGCAAGTACATCTCCCGACTCAAAAACATTAGACCCAAACATCGTGCAGATTACTACAAGTGTGGCTTGGGACAAAGGAGATGTAAATTCTACAACATACCTTACCAATATGCTTAATAATTAATATGATTAAGATACGACAAGACAGAAAATCAGGTTTTTCTTTAATAGAGTCATTAATCTATATGGCTATTCTGTCAGCTATGGTGGTTGTTGTAGTAAATGTGCTTCTTATTACAGCAAAGTCGTATGGCAATCTGAAGACTTCAAGGAATATAAATAACTCTATTATTACTTCTCTTGAAAGAATGACTCGTGATATTAAATCTGCAGATGATATTATGGTAGTAGATAGTGTGTTTGATACACATCCAGGTAAACTTACTTTACAATCAGATACCACAACAACAGAGTTTTATTTGAGTGGTGGAATTTTAAGGGTAAAAGAAGATACCGTAGACACTGGACCGCTAACACAGCAAGAATCATCTATAGATAATTTAGTATTTAGGTTGCTTGATAATGGAACATCAAAAGCTATTAGAATAGAGATGACTATGTCTATAGTTTACAAAAGTGTAACTAAGACAAAAAAGTTTTACACTACGGTGGTTTTAAGAAATTAATATGAGAAATAGATTGGTCAATAAAAAAATACGAACAAATGGAGGGCAAGCTATGATAATAACAGTTATGTTTTTGCTCGCTGGGAGCTTGATTACAGTTGGAAGTGTTTCCTCTCCTGTTCTTAAGGACATAAAGATAGTACGTAATTTAGAAGAATCAAAACAAAGCTTTTCTTTGTCAGAAGGTGCTGTAGAAGACCTTGTTTACCGTGTCATAAATGGGATTAGTTTTTCTGATACAGAGGTTTTATCAGTAAATGGTGTCACGGCAACTACCACTACTACTGTCTTGGCTGATGAGAGGAAGATTATCTCTGTCGGAGATAAAGACAATGTCATAAGAACAACACAAGCTATCTTAAAGCAGGGTGTTGGTGCGTCATTTAATTATGGATTGCAAGTTGGAGAGGGTGGAATAGAAGTCAAAGGAGATAATGTACAGATAATAGGTAATATATATTCAAATGGTAGCATAGATGGTGATACAGGTTTTAATATTACAGGAGATGCTATTGTAGCTGGCGGTACAGCACTTACACCAGATCAGCAGTGGTTAGTACAAAATGATGACTTTATCTTTGGTAAGACGGTTGGGTCAGAAGATCAGATTGATGCTGCGCAGAGTTTTAAGATTAGTGATGAAGAAGATCTAAATAAAATATCTATTTATATAAAAAAAGTTGGGAATCCCTCAAATATAACTATTCAGATAAATAAAGACAAAGATGGTAGTCCTGGAGAGAAGGGTGGGGACGTAGTTGTTCAGGGTGTCTTGCAAGCATCCTCAGTCACTGATACTTACGGATGGATTGACGTTGGTTTTTCTAGTACTCCAGAACTTGACGATGATAAGACATACTGGATTGTCGCCGATGCATCTGATGACGAGAACAATTATTGGGTGTGGGGTACTGACAATACTAATGCTTACCCAGATGGTAGTGGAAAATATAATGATGACTGGGAAGATAAAAATAATTGGGATAATATCGTAGGAGATTTGAATTTTAAAATTTGGCTTGCAGGAGACATAACCTCTATTGAAGATGCAACTGTCGGATTAGATGTATATGCAAACACCATAGACTCCGTTACTGCGGGTGGAGATGCATACGGACAAACGATTAGTGATACAACGGTTGGTGGGAATGTGTATGCTAATTCATTGTCTAGTTGTACTATCGGTGGAGATGCATATTACAATTCAATATCTAGTTGTACTGTTGGAGGGAGCTCTACTTCGTCGACAACTCCACCTAGTGATATGCCGCCACAAGTATGGCCAATATCAGATGCAAATATTGCCTCCTTTAAGGCTGATGCACAGGCAGGGACTTTAATTAGTGGTGATTATGTATTGGGTCAAGATGAGTCTGGGTCTCTTGGTCCAGCAAAGATCACAGGTGATTTGATATTAGACAAGGATTCACATCTTACTGTGACGGGTACCATATGGGTGGAAGGGTCTATTGATATAGAAAAAGAAACGCAAGTTGAACTCTATCCAGGGTATGGAACTAATAGTGGAGTTATTGTTGCTGATGGTAATATGCATATAGACAAAGAGGGTTATCTTGCTGGGTCAGAAGACCCTAATAGTTTTGTTATGTTTATTATCCTTGCAACTAGTGGAACCCATCATAATGCAGCTATTGATTTTCATGAAGACACAACTGTTGAGGGAATAATCTTTGCTCCAAACGGTAAGGTGAATCTTCATAAGGATGTGCATTTGACACAACTTACAGCTTACTCAATAGAGATAGATAAGGATTCAACTATTGAGTATGACACAGGGTTAGTAAATGTAGTGTTTACTAGTGGTCCTAGTGGTGGATATGGTATAGAAAGCTGGCTAGAAATCTAGGTATGGTATTATATAAGTTATGTCTAAAGATAAAAAATTAATAATAGCAAACTGGAAGTTGAATCCTGAATCCCTAAAAGACGCGAAGAAGCTTTTTGTTGATATTAAAAAGGTTGCAAGTAGAACTCAGAAAGTACAGACAGTTATATGTTCGCCGTCTGTGTATATAGCAGAGCTTAGTAAAATGTACTCAGGACACAGACTAGAAGTTGGTGCACAGGATGTGTTCTGGGAAAATAAAGGTAAGCATACTGGAGAGCTTTCGCCGACAGCTTTGAAAAGTGTTGGTGCTAAATATGTAATAATAGGGCATTCAGAAAGAAGAGCGTTAGGAGAAAGTAATACTGATGTAAATAAAAAAGTAGCTGCAGCACTTAAAGCTGGACTCAATGTAGTTTTATGTATTGGAGAGAGTAAAAGAGATTCGCAAGCATTGTATTTAAAATTTTTAAGGGAAGAGCTTGAAAGTGCGCTTTCAGGCGTACCAAAAAACCACCTTAAGAATCTAATAATTACATATGAACCACTTTGGGCAATAGGTAAAAGTGCAGACGATGCTGTGTCATCTCACCAAATGCATGAAATGTATCTTTTTATAAGAAAAATCCTTACAGAAATTTATACAAAGAATATTGCATTTAATGTACCAATAATATATGGCGGTTCTGCAGAACCTGACAATGTAAAAGAATTACTTGATAGCGGAGAGATAGACGGTTTCCTTGTCGGACATTCATCACTTAAAGCATCTCAGTTTAACGAGATTCTAAAAATCACAAACTCTATTTAATATGGAATTAAAAGATATACGAAAAGTAGAAAACCTGAAAGGCAAAAGAGTGCTTTTGAGAAGTGACTTAAACGTGCCTATTAAAGACGATAAGATAATTAATGATTTTCGTCTAATTAAAGCATTGGAAACGATTAACTTCCTGAGAGAGTCTGGCGCAAAGGTGGTATTAATGGGGCATAGAGGAAGGGATAAGAAATCCTTGTCTTTAGTGTATGAGTACTTTAAAGAGCGTATATCACTAGCTTTTGCAGGAGAGGTGCTTGGAGAGAAGACTACGTCTTTGGTAGAGAGTATGAATGATGGCGATGTGGTAATACTTGAGAATCTAAGAACAGATAATAGAGAGATAGAGAACGACAATGATTTTGCAAAAGAATTAGCTAGTCTGGCTGATGTTTATGTAAACGATGCATTCTCTGTGTCGCACAGAGAGCATGCTTCTGTTGTTGGTGTGCCTAAGTATTTACCAAGCTACACAGGTATCTTATTTCAAGAAGAGGTAAAAGAATTGTCTGAAGCTTTGAACCCTCTTTCTCCCTCGCTTTGTATCTTGGGTGGCGCAAAGTTTGAGACAAAAGAGCCTTTGGTAAAAAAATTACTTAATGTATATAGTAATGTATTTGTCTCTGGGGCTTTGGCACATCATTTTTTTAAGAGTAAAGGTTTTAATATAGGGGTTTCTTTATCATCAGATACGGGTGTTGATATAGAAGAATTAGTAAATAATAAAAAGATAATGATACCGATTGACGTTGTTGTCGCAAACAAAGATGGTATGTTCGTAAAAAAACCAAATGAAGTATCAAATGAGGACAATATTGCAGACTCAGGACCAGAGACTGTGAAAAAACTCAAAGAAATTGTAAAAGATTTTAAATTTGTATTATGGAATGGTCCGCTTGGTGAATATGAGAAAGGTTTTACCAATCCAACTGAAGAACTTGCGCTCGCTCTATCAGAGAGTTCAGCTAAAACTCTTATAGGAGGAGGGGACACTGTAGCGGCTATAGAACACCTCGGACTTGATGATAAATTTGATTTTATCTCTACAGGTGGCGGAGCGATGCTTAAGTTCTTGCTCAACGGCACGCTTGTAGGTATAGAGGCTCTTAAAGATTAATTTTAATTTTCTCAGCATTTCCTTCAAAATCTTTTTTGTCACCAATTGCTTTATTTGGATCTGGAAAAAGCCAAGTGTGGGCATGAGGAATTTCTTCCCCGATAACTCTTGACCATACTTCATCTGTGCCGAATGCCCCTTGTATTGCTTTGGCTATTTTTTGCACTACAAGGGAGTAGTTGTCGTAGTTTGGTATATCCCATACCCATCTATAGTGCGCTTTTGGAATCACTTGCACATGTCCAGGTGAGCGAGGGTTTATGTCAAGAAAAGCCAAACTATCAGCGTCCTCGTAGATTTTATATGACGGTACTTCGTCGTTTATTATTTTACAAAATAGGCAGTCATTCATAATTCTATTATATGTTAAAATGTACAGATGTCTAAATATCCTACTCGCGAAAAAGTATGTCAAAGTGACTTGGGTGAACTTAGAGAATATCCGGAGCTAACGCAAGAGCTTCTTTTTTATCGTGGTATTAAGACTGCGGGCGATGCACGAGAATTTCTAAATCCTAATTATGATGATCATATACACGATCCATTTCTTTTAAAAAATATGGATAAAGCTGTTGGGAGAATATTATCTGCAATTGAAAAAAAAGAAAAAATAATAATTTATAGTGATTACGACTGTGACGGTATACCAGGTGGGGTTGTCTTGCATGACTTTTTTAAAAAGATTGGATATAAAAATGTAAGTAATCACATACCTCACAGACATAAAGATGGATATGGTTTTCATGCTTCTGCAGTTGAAGAATTTGCTAAAGATGACGTGAAGTTAATAATCACTGTTGATTGTGGTATTGCAGATGTGGAGTCTGTAGATTGTGCTGATAAGCTCGGTGTGGATGTGATAATCACCGATCACCACCTTGTGGGTAAAAAATTGCCAAAGGCTTATGCTGTGGTAGACCCAAAACAAGATGGTGATAAATATCCGTATAAAGATATCTCTGGTTCAGGGGTTGCGTTTAAGCTCGTGCAGGGGCTTTTGGAAAAGGGTAATTTTGATATCAAAGAAGGGTGGGAAAAGTGGCTACTTGATATGGTAGGACTTGCGACGGTTGCAGATATGGTGCCGCTTGTCGGAGAGAATAGGTCGTTTGCATACTATGGACTTAAGGTGTTGCGCAAATCTCCAAGAGTGGGGTTGATGAAACTTTGTAAGAAAATAAAAGTAAATCAAAAAGAAATTACAGAAGACGACATAGGGTTTATGATTGCACCGAGGATTAATGCAGCGTCTCGTATGGACTTACCTTATGATGCATTCAAACTTCTTGTAACAGACGATGAAGTGCAGGCAGACGAGCTTTCAACATATTTAAATAAAATAAATGACGAAAGAAAGGGGGTAGTGGCGAGTATTGTAAAAGAAGTCAAAAAGAAAATCAAAGCTTTAGATAAGCTAAGCAATGTAATAGTGATGGGTAATCCAGACTGGAGACCAGCCCTTTTAGGGCTTGTGGCGAATTCTATTGCAGAGGAGTATGAGAAACCAGTATTTCTCTGGGGTAGGGATAATGGAGACGTATTGAAGGGCTCATGTCGCTCTGATGGCAATGTAAGCCTTGTTAAGATGATGGAATTAGTAGGCGATACTTTTGTTGGTTTCGGTGGGCATTCGTATGCTGGTGGGTTTTCTATAAAGACAGAAAATGTCCATACTCTCGGGGAGACTCTAAGTAATGTATATGAAGAAGCCAGAAAACATCATGGAGAAAATAAAGAAAATACTTTTATAGATAAGTATTTGGAAGTAGACGATGTTAGTTGGAATACGTATTCTATTATAGAAAAGTTTGCACCGTTTGGTATGGGGAATCCGAAGCCTCTTTTTTTGTTTAACAGTATTTTAATTGATCAAGTTAGTCATTTTGGGAAAGAAAAGAATCATCTTAAGCTTGAGTTTAAAAAAAGTAACGGCAAAATGATTTCTGCTATAGCATTCTTTAAAACCAGTGAAAGTTTTGATAAAGTTTTAGGGAAAGGGGAGAGCATAAACTTGGTAGCTACTATGGAGAAGTCGATGTTTCGTAATTTCCCCGAATTACGTTTAAGGATTGTCGATGTAATTTGAGCGGGAGAAGGACTTTCCTCGGCGTAACGAAGTGGAGCGGAGGAGGGTCCTTGAGGAGCGAAAAGACCATTATCGTTCCATGAAATACACTTTTTCAAAAGTCCTCGGGCCTCCTCGCTGTGCTCGGCCAGACTTTTAAAAAAGCATATTTCACTCCACTAAGTATTAATGATAATATGTTGTTATGAAAGAAAAAATTATAATTTATACAGATGGTGGTTCAAGAGGAAACCCAGGTATTGCAGGTGCTGGGGCTTTCATTACTGACAGTGCGGGCAAAGTTCTGAAAGAAGTCTCACAATATCTTGGTAAGGGGACAAATAACTTTGCAGAGTATGAAGCTGTGATTTTAGGATTACAAACTCTCAAAAAGCTTTTTAGTAAAGATAAATTAAAAGAATTAGACATAGAAGTAAAGCTTGATAGTCAGCTTATAGCGAGACAACTCTCTGGTGAGTATCAGGTAAAGGAAGAAACGCTTTTCGGGCAGTTTATAAAAGTTCACAATATGCAGGTAAAGGACTTTCCAAAGATTATGTTTACTTACATCCCTCGTGAGCAAAACAAAGAAGCAGACAGGCTCGCAAATGAAGCGATGGACTCTGCTTGATAAGTATTCATTAATACTGTATATTTCTCTCAGAATTACTTAAGTAAGTTTTATATTAGAAACTTTATTTTGCTCTTGATAATTTATTTATGGAGGTATATTAAATGGAAACTACTATTAGTCTTGCTGATGATATTAAGTCGAAACTAAAGGAGACAGGCAGATTTAGGAAACATCTTAATCTTAGCCGCATGGTTCTTGATTATAAAACGATAATAACCGGTCTTTTTAGGGAGTCTCCAGAAGCGCTTGAAAAATTAAGCAAAGTTTCTGTAAAAGTTGATACCGAAGAAGAATTTATGGATAGGTTTGAAGATCTTAATACTCTGAAAGTATATGTTCTTATTAGTAATGAACTATACTTGTGTGGTGAAAATCTCTATAGAAGGAAGGGTGAGGAGAAGAACTGTATTATAGTGAAAGAGATTGATGACAATTATATCCAGAATGGAACAGATACATTAAATAAGAATTTTAAAGTAATGAAAAAGTTCTTACGAGCTCAGATCTCTTAAGCTCTGTCACTACTTGAAGTAATTTTATTACACAAGAGTCTTGTCGGTTTGTATAACTGACAAGACTCTTTTTTTGTTATAATTTTTATATGAACCAAAATTATTTGTATGTTCTGATAGGAGGGTTTGCTACTGGGATTTTGTTCAGGTCATATTTTAATCTAGGCTTCTCTTTCTCAATATTTTTAATCGCACTCTCTGGTGTGATTTTTCTTTTATATTATTTAAATAAACACACCTACCAAGGGTACTCCTTGGTAG
>JABGQE010000012.1:16790-19280 GCA_018648925.1 bacterium
ATTTTTCTTTTATATTATTTAAATAAACACACCTACCAAGGGTACTCCTTGGTAGGTGTGTTTATTGTTAGTTTGTTTATATTTAGCGCTGGGGTGGGGGTTTTGAGGTTTGATGTAGCGGATTTGAATAAAGGTAATGCAGTGCTTGATGAAGAGGTAGGGCAAGAGATTATATTAGATGGAGTAATAGTAGATGAGCCAGATGAGAGAGAGGACAATACGAGGTTTGTAATTAATATTGAAGAGTTTGATAGCAAAGCGATTGTTATAACAGATATTTACCCGAGGTTTTCATATGGAGATCAAATACAATTGAGAGGGGAATTAAGAAAGCCGGAAAATTTTGTAGATGAGGATGGTGATACTTTTGATTACGTATCGTACCTCTCAAAAGATGAGATATTTTATCAGATGTTTTATCCAGAAACAGAATTCATTTCAAGTGGACATGGGAATATTATAAAGCGCGGACTCTTTTCTTTTAAGCGTGCATTTTTAGAGAAAGTCGGGAGAGTAATTCCTGATCCGCAGTCGTCGCTTCTTGGAGGGCTTGTTGTGGGTGCTAAGCAATCACTTGGCGAGGAGCTACAAGAGGATTTTAGAAAGACAGGCATCATACATATTGTCGTACTCTCTGGTTATAACGTGACGATTGTCGCAGAAGCTATAATGCGATTCTTTGCATTTTTACCGCACATGTTTGGGCTTTCTGTGGGCGCTTTAGCTATCGTCTTTTTTGCAATTATGACTGGAGGTTCTGCAACGATAGTGCGTGCATCAATGATGGCACTTTTGGTTCTCCTCGCACGTGCTACAGGTAGAACGCAAACCATAACTCGGGCGCTATTTATAGCTGGGTTTTTGATGCTTTTGCATAATCCTAAGATTTTGGTTTTTGATTCGTCTTTTCAGCTTTCCTTTACTGCGACTCTTGCGCTTATTTATTTGGCGCCAAAGATAGAAAAACATTTTCATTTAGTACCTACTAAATGGCAACTACGGGAGTTTGCAGTTGCAACTGTTGCGACACAAATCTTCGTGCTCCCTATGATTCTCTACAAAATGGGAACGCTCTCACTTGTAGCGCTCCCAGTTAATCTTTTAATACTAGTATTTGTACCTATAACAATGCTCTTTGGGTTTATAACAGGTATGCTCGGATTCGTGTCTACAATACTTTCATTTCCGTTTGCATTTATTACAAACGCATTACTTACATATCAGCTTAAAGTGGTTGATATTTTTGCATCATTACCATTTGCATCAATTGAAATAAACTACTTTCCGATAGGGGTAGCAATTTTAATATATATAATCTATGGAATAGTTCTATGGAAGTGGAGGGATTGAGCTTGACAAATATGTCTGGATATGCTATACTGTATGTAGTATTTAATTTAAAAGATGTCCTTTTTAGCCTTTTCTCTTGAAGGAGAAAAAAATGAAGAAAATATTGAAACCAGCTATTATATGCGCACTTGTATGTTTTTCTATGTTGTTTACATCGTATACTCATGCTGGTAACTACGACAAGTTCGTAGTTAAATTTACTGATGCAGAAGGTAGTGGTATCAGTGATGTTGAAGCTACCTTTTCTGTAGAAGGAAAAGAGCCCGTTAATGTCACGACCGATAAAAACGGATACGTACTAATTTACGATTGTACATTTACAGAAGAAGAAAATGCAGCAGGGCTAATTGGGTTCGAGGTAAAAGGATATAAGACGAATCGATCTCAGGTTGGTGGGGTATTTCAGCAGATATTTATATTAGCCCCAAATAATTAAAGTAGTATTTAGTACAAAAAAAGGACATCAGCCGAGTGGTTGGTGTCCTTATTTGCTTGTTGGGTGGCTCTTTTTCTTTTAATTATTTTATTTTGAGTTGGAATAATTAAACATCTTCTCTGGGAAGCTCCAGTTTACATTGTTTAGGAATGAGTCAATGTATTTACCTTTCTCTGCTGGAAGATAGTCCACCATAAATGCATGTTCCCACATATCCATGGCAAGTAGTATCGGAAGTCCAGAAAGTGTTCCTAGCTCGTGGTCACTCGTCCATGCGACGTGCGGTGTTCGTGCTTTAGGATCCCAATAGAGAACTGTCCAGCCAATACCTCGGCTTTTGCCAACTGCTTTAAAGTGTTCTATGAAATCGTCCCATGAGCCGTACTTTTCTGACAATGCTTTTACAAGTTCAGAGTCTTGATCAACTTCTTTTGCTCCACCTTCAAATGCTGAGAAGTAATATTCGTGCATTCGCATGCCGTCAAATTCAAAACTGAAGCGTCGGCGTAGCTCTGCTACTACATAGTCGTCACCTTTAAGTTCCTCGACCTTCTCACGTATAAGGTTCACATGCTTTACGTATCCTGCATAAAGCCCTAAATGTACTTGAATCTGCTTTTCAGATATCCCATCAAGCGCGGGAATATCAAATTGTTGTTCTTTGTATATCATAATCAGTACATTATATAATTTATTAATGTTAG
>JABGQE010000035.1 GCA_018648925.1 bacterium
ATGGTAAGGGTGAGGTCCGCAGTTCAATTCTGCGCGACGGCTCCAGAGGTTTGCCGAAGTAGCTCAGTTGGTAGAGCAATTCACTCGTAACGAATAGGTCGGCAGTTCAATCCTGCCCTTCGGCTCCACAATCAGACAAGTTTCTATTTTCCCGACTTTTTGACGTGCGTCCGTAACGATGGCCCATTGTTTTTTCGCTACACCGCGCGCTTTGCGCACGGAAAGAGTAAGACCTATTTTAATTCCGACGGGGTTCAACCCGAAGATTTTTTGAAGGTTTTGTTTTTTGAGGGGGAGGGAAACCTTTTCGTCCATTTCATTCAGTGTTTTTGCGTCTTTTATCCAATTGCGAAGAGGTTCAACCCAAGCAATCGCCCCTTGCTCCAAATTGCCGATTTTCTCCTCCAGTGACTTCTTGCGAGAGAGAAGTTCTGCCTTCTCGGAGCGATAAATTTCTTGCTCAATATCTTGGTCAAGATATGCGTCAAGAAGTCGCTGGAGTTTTTGAGAGACATTTTGTATTTCACTTCGCAATTCTTGAGCGTGTTTGCCAGTAGAATAGATAGCTTCTCGTTCGTCTTTGTCAGCTTTCTTTGAAAGTTCCTCAGTCCATTCTTTCGGCATAATATATTTTTTGAGAAGCTCTGTAAGTTGTAAGTCAAACACTTCTTCGCGGACCGCTGGCTCTGCGCATTTTATTTTCTTATTTTTCCTCGTGCATCGGTAATATACATATTCGTGAACATTGCCGTTCTTCTGATGTTTAAACTTATGCTCGGCAGTTATCATCATTCCGCACGAACCGCATCGTACAAGACCGCACAGAGCTTGTGGTTCGCTTCCAGTACTCTTTGGTCGGCATTTCTTTTTCAAAACTGCTTGAACTTTATCAAAAAGATCTTTTGATATAATTGGTTTATGATTTCCTTCATAAAGTTCTCCAGCGTAGCGAAATAATCCGATATAGAATGGATTGAATAAAAGATAAGAAATTTGATCACGAGGAATTGGTTTTCCGCTTTTGGTTTTAATTTTGTTTTTGAAAAAGAAATCAGAAATATTTCCTAAATGTGAATTTTCTTCAGCATAGAGTTCAAAAGCTTGCTTTACTATTTTAGATTTCTTTTTATCAACAACAACTAGCTTTATTCGCGAGTCATTTAAATAACCGATAGGTGCAAGACCTGGATAATCACCGCGTTTTGCTTTTGCTTGAAGCCCGCGTTTAGTGTTTGTCTTCAAATCAAGAATAAACTGATTAGCCATTCCAAATTCTACACTTGTCATTAAAACATTATCTGTTGGATAGAAACTCCTATCATGCGTTTGGATATGTTGTATGACACCTTCTTGTAAAAGCCAGCTTACGCGTCCGCTGTCCACTGGATTGCGCGCTAAACGGTCAAGTTTCCAACATACGATTCCATCTGCTTCACCTTTTTCAATTAAAGAAAGCATTTCATCAAAGACAGGGCGACCTGGCTTCTTTGCTGACTGTCGTTCAATAAATTCTTGCGAGATAATTAATTTTTCATCTTTTGCAAGCGTGCGTAACACAGCGAGCTGATCCTCAATAGAACTGACTTGCTTGTCTTCAACATCTGTACTTTTGCGCGCGTATAGAAAATATTTTGTCATTGTAGTATTATATTTATATACATATACACTAACTTATAAACTATTATATATAAACTTATATAAGTATGTCAAAAAATAAATCGGGGATAAATAAAACAATTAGGGGATACAGACAAGAAAGGGGAATGTCACAAGAAGCATTAGCAAGAGCGGCGGATTTGTCTTTTCCGACTATTGTTAAAATTGAATCTGGAGATACGCCAAATCCGACAATTGATACAGTTAAAAAAATCGCAGATGCACTTGATGTGTCGGTAGATAAACTTTTGAAGTAACATGATACACGCTATGTTTTAAACGAAGTTATGTATTCTCATCAACAAAATTTTGCAAAAGCGCTTAAACAAACGAAGAATTTAAGAAGTCGCTATCTCCACACTCTTGCTGTTTTTAGGATTTATGAAAAATTCAGGAAACTTGCCGCGCCTAATATTGTTGGCAAGAAAAAAGCAGAGGCAAATGTTAAACTCTTTGGTAATCACCTGTACTTCTTTTCATCACTTCAAGAAGCAGCTCGATGTTATTTCTTCGTTGAGCTTGCGAAATTTTTTGACGAAAATAAACACGAGCAATCTCTAACAATTGAGCTTTTGTTAAATTCTCATTTTACCTCGTAGCTCTGCTACGAGCGTACCCACTCCAAATGATATATCATACTCTATATGGTAGATCACATTCTTAAGTCACATAATAAAAACTTAATAATCTTTCATCTAGTTTGTCCAGTAAAGTACAGAAGAAAGGTTTTTACCGAAGAAAACCAAAAAACTCTGAAATCAATATGTTTGGAACTAGGAATTCGTTACGAATACAATTTTCTTGAAATTGGTATAGACGAAGACCATGTTCACTTTTTAATACAAACGGTTCCAAACATATGGATTTCAGGAATGGTCAAGACCATCAAAAGCATTACCGCAAAGAAGATGTTTGAAAAACATCCAGAGGTAAAAACATTTCTGTGGGGACGACAATTCTGGACAGATGGTTACTACATCAATACCGTAGGGCAATACGGTAATTTAACTATGATTGAAAACTATGTAAAGAAACAAGGTATTAAAGATTATCATCAGATACATCATCAAACTCCAACTCTCTTCTAACGAACAACGAAGCTAATACCCCGTCAGCTCTGCTGCGGGGTAGTTTATTT
>JABGQE010000013.1:0-3306 GCA_018648925.1 bacterium
TTTACAGAAATTTTAATATCTTTTTTAGGTATTAGGAACTCTTCTTGCTTCACACCACCTTCAAAAGAATTTACATCAAACTCTTCTATATACTTAGCGTCAATTTCTTCTATAAACTGAGAGGGAAGTTGAGCTCCCCCATTTTCCCCTTCTTTAGAGTAGCTTATATTTACTCCAAGTCTTGCGCGAGTAAGTGCCACATAGAAAAGTCTTCTGTCATCATCATTATTATCTCCATCATCATCTTTTTCAAGGGCTTTCACAGGAACCTTAAAATGCTCTATCATTCGTTTATTCCCCCAATGTTTATCATACGCACCAACAATATATACCCAATCAAACTCAAGACCCTTAGACTTATGTGTTGTCATCAGACGAACCTTTTTAGGGATTATAGATTTAGAGTCTTTTTTTACAAGAATATTATGCTCTTCAAGTAAATCTATATGCTCTATAAAATCAGTTAGTTTATACTCTCTATGATTCTCTACAAGCTTTCTTGCAGTATCAAAGAACCCTGAAAGTTTGGCTATCTTTTCTGTAGCTTCAGCGCCCCCAAGTAGGTGATTCAAAAATCCAGATTCTTCCACTACAATTTCTAGAAGTTCAGTAAGAGATCTATTTTTAGAAAAACTTTTCCATGAATTTATTAAACTATATAATTTATGTAATTTTTTATATTCTTCTACTCCAGCTTCTTTGATATTTTCTTCTATTTTTAATATATCGTATATATTTATTTTTGTTTTTTTAGAATATGCAGAGAGTTTATATATATCAAGCCCATCAAGACCGAGGAAATCCGCATGGAGTACTGGAAGTATCATCTCATCATTACCCAGATCATTGACGGCACGAAGAAGTGAGATAAGTTTGCGCATATCATTATCAAGTAAGATATTTTGATCAGACTCTACTACAAACGGGATATTATTCTTCTCAAAGATCTGCATTATAGCGTCCACGTCTTTATTGTTTCTATAAAGTATAGCTATCTCCTCTGCTGGCACACCTTGGTCAAGTTTTTCCTTAATATCTTTTGAAAGAAATAGATACTCATATCCTTGTTTTGAAAATGCTCGTAGTCCCACTTTACTTCCACCAGTAACATCCTCCCTACCTTTCAGCACTTCCCGAGGATTATCCTCAGGAGAAGGCTCTGTAGAGCTATTTATTAGAGAATGTGCGGAATCAAGTATATGCTGATATGAGCGATAATTCTGCAAAAGCGTCACAGAAATTGCATTCTTATATAAATTCTTAAAGTACAAAAAGTTCTCAAGTGATGCGCCTTGGAATCTAAATATAGCTTGCTTCTCGTCCCCTACTATAAAAAGATTTGGATTCTCGTGGTAACTTGCCAAAAGCTCTAGGAGTCTGTTCTGTGAATTGTTTGCATCTTGATGTTCATCAGCAAGCACGTACTGATACTCTTCTTGCAAAGAAAGCAAAAGATCAGCATCACCCTCAAGCGCTTTGATAGTCTCTATAATCATATCCTCATAATCATAAAGCTTTCGCTCTCTTAACTGTTCTTCGTATGATTCATAAATAAGTGCAAGTTCTGTGTTTTTCTCAATCTTTTTTTCAAGGGCACTATATTTACCTTTCATCTTTCCTTTATGTGCACCCTTCTCGTGATACAAGTCGTCTATTGTTTTAAATTCGTCATGCTGACTCATAACAGCTTTTGCTAATTCCTCTGGAGAAATGTTTTCCCTCTTAAGTTCACTGATTTTACCTCTTATAGAATTTAGATAAAAGAAATTATCACCGAACGGCTTTAACTTTTTTAAATCAGACTTTTCTATAATATCTTTAAGTATTGATATCTTTTCTATGTCGTTTAAATGGTTTGCACCAATAATCTTTGGGAATGAATCAGGAAAGCGCCGTATCACCTCATTACAAAATCCATGGAATGTAAAAATCCCTACGCGATACCCTGCGGAACCTATAATCTCTACAAGCCTTTTACGCATAGAAAACACACCTGACTCTGTAAAAGTAAGTGCTAGTATGCTGTCTGGTGTAGCATCTGTCTTTTGTAGTATATTTGCTATGCGAAGCGTAAGGATTTGTGTCTTACCTGTACCAGGACCAGCAATAACCATCACAGGACCTTCAATAGCATCTACAGCCTGCCTCTGCTGAGTATTGAGCTTATTATATAGCCCCTGAAATTTCGGAGTCGTTACCATTAGGTTGATTATATCACAACCGAGTAGAGGTTATTTTAATGCAATCCTACCTGATATTCATATAGATATTTATATACTCCGTCTTTTATTCTTATGAGATCATCATGTTTTCCTTCTTCCACAACTTTACCTGCTTTGAAGACTAAAATCTTATCTGCTTTTCTTACCGTACTTAACCTATGAGCTATAACAAATGTAGTTTTATCTTCCATGAGTCTCTCCAAAGACTCTGTAATAAATTTTTCTGTCTTTGCATCAAGTGCGCTTGTTGGCTCATCAAGGATTAAGATTTTTGGATTTCTAAGCATTGCGCGCGCAATAGCTATACGTTGCTTCTGCCCAACAGAAAGTCGTATACCACGCTCGCCCACAACTTGACCATATTTCTTTGGAAACTGCTCTATAAATACATCAGCGTGTGCTTCTTTTGCTGCATTTTTCATTTCTTCATCAGTTGCTTTAAAACTACCGTATTTTATATTATGCTTTACTGTATCGTTAAATAATACTGGCTCTTGTGGCACTATCGCGATGTTTTGACGGATAGATTTAAGACTTGTATCTTTAGTATCATAACCATCAATAAGCACACCTCCTTTAGTCGGAAAATAATATCCAGAAACGAGTTCCATAGCTGTACTTTTACCAACCCCAGATTCACCAACAAGTGCTACAGTCTCTCCAGGATTAACCTTGAAATTAATTCCTTTTAATACGGTCGGCTCATTTTTCTTATATGCAAAAAATACATTCTTAAATTCAACACTTCCCTTAAAATCATTACCGTTAAGAGTATTTTTACTATTCTCATATTCTTCTGTTGGTAATTCTAATATTTTTTCAACACGCTCTAATGCTAATATTCCATTTTGGATTGTTTGCCATTGTCGTCCTAAAACTACAAAAGGTCCAAAAATCATAGCTGCATAACCATTAAGTGCTATGAGTTCACCAATAGTAATATTGCCTTTTTGAATCAAGCCAACTGATATTACAAATATTGAAATTTGAGTAAGTAATACAATAGTTCTTTGATAAAAATTGATACTAGACCAAATCATCTGAACTTTATTCCAAATATTAACTGCACTTATTACAAACCTAT
>JABGQE010000013.1:3406-18343 GCA_018648925.1 bacterium
CGGAGGCGTGTTGCTTTTTCGTGTTTTTGGATTTTTTCTAATGCTTTTGCTTCGATCTGACGAATACGCTCACGTGTTACTCCAAACTCTTTTCCAACTTCTTCAAGTGTATGATAAATGCCGTCTGCAAGTCCGTTACGCATTTCAAGAATCTTCTTCTCTTTAGGTGATAGGTCGTCAAGAATCTCTTTAATCTGATCTGCTAGTATTCTAAGTGAAGTGTCTTGATCTGGTGAGGAAATCTTGTCATCTTTTATAAAATCTCCTAGTGTAGACTTCTCGTCGCCATCATCCCCTACTGGGCGCTCTAGTGATATAGTGTCTTGACTTATCTTTTCAATCTGATAGATTTTCTCAATCTCTATATCCATCTCTGTTGCTATTTCCTCTGCAAGTGGGTCACGCCCTAGGTCTTGTGAAAGCCTTCTGAAAACTTGTTTGTACTTTGCTATAGTTTCAACCATGTGCACAGGAATTCTAATAGTTCGTGACTGGTCAGCAAGCGCTCTTGTGATAGCTTGTCTTATCCACCATGTGGCATAAGTAGAAAACTTATAACCTTTTGTATAATCAAACTTGTCTACTGCTTTAAAGAGTCCTAAGTTCCCCTCTTGTATAAGGTCAAGGAGTGTAAGGTCAGGCGAACGCCCAACATAACGCTTCGCAATAGACACCACAAGACGCAAGTTAGCGCGCGCAAGTAAATTCCTCGCTTCACTGTCACCGTCTAGTATTCTTTTAGCAAGCTCCCTTTCTTCTACACCTTTAAGGAGTGGGTATTGCCCTATCTCTCGCAGATACATTTGAATAGAGTCATGTGAAGATATTTCACTTCCGCGTTTATACGTGTTTTTCTTTGCAATTAATTCGGCATTTGAATCATCAAGCATCCCACCACTTTCAAGTACATCTATATTTGCCGTACTAAATCTCTCATATAATTCTTCTAAGAAAACAATGTCTTCTTCTATCGCTGGAAATTCTTTTAGGATTTCATCATATGTCACAAAACCTCTCTGGCGTCCATTTGCTAAAAGTTGATCTGCTTTCTTTTGTATATCTTTTGCTTTTTTACTTACAACCTTTTTCTTCTTTGGTGCAGTAACTTTCTTTTTCTTTACAAGAGCTTTTTTAGGTTTCTTCTTTGGTATTTTCTTTACCACCTTCTTTTTAACACTTTTCTTTACAGGAACTTTTTTCTTGCCCTGAGCTTGTCGAAGGGTCTTTTTAACACTCTTAGCCTTAACAGCTTTTTTAGCTGGAGACTTTCCCTGCCTGCCGGCAGGCGGGTTTTTTGAAACTACTTCCTTTTTTATTTTTTTTGCCATATAATAGATTTTGTTAATGAGTGATAACGAGTTTTACTAAATCATCACCCCCTTCTTTTCGCGCAAGCGAAGCGCGCAAAAGGAGGGGGTTAAGTAGATAATAGTCACTATGTTCCTTTATCTGCTAAATTTGATAATTTATCCGAAAGTTCTTTATGCTTCTTTGTTAACTCGTCAATCTTTTTGTCTTCTGCGTCATTTGCTTCCACCGATCTGAGTTCTGTCGACACTCTCTCCATTTCTTCTTTTAGATACTCTTGTTCAAGATTGCTCAATAGCTCACCCACTTCTTCATCTAATCTTTCATCGTTCTCGTGTATTTTTTCTACTTCAAATAGTAATTCTTCTATATTATCTTGCTTTTGCGTAAGATGCAAAGATTTTTCTTTTCCCATTATTCGTTCTAACTCTTTTTCTGTCTTTTCTATATCTATTGCAGATTCTCTCAAACTCTTTTGCCATATTAATATACCTGCTATCTTATCTTTTATAGAGTCCTTTTTATTTAATTTTTCTTTTGGACTAACTGTAGTGGAACTATGTTCTTCCACCTGTCCTTTTATATCGTCTGGTATTTTACTAAGCTCTTCTCTTACAACACTATCTGAGAGCCCGAGTTTTCCTGCAAAGATTGATATGAAATGTTCTTGATCAATTTTATTTGAAATTCTCGCAATATAAGGAAGGACTGTTTTTGAGGCTTCTAATAATAACTTCCTTTTATCATCTACTGTTTCTAATAGAATATTTAAAGAAAATTCTACAATATGCTTTGCATCTCTTATTGCTCCCTTCCATTCTTCTTTACCTGCCTTGTCGGCAGACAGGTCTTTCTTAATTACGTCTGCTGGATCTTCGCCATCTTTAAGGTGGGTGACTTTAACATCCATCCCGCTTTGAAGCCCCATGACAGCACTTTTGCCAGATGAAGCTACCCCTGCCTTGTCTGAGTCAAATGCGAGTACTATGTTCTCTGACAATCTCTTGAGAAGCCCTATATGATCTCCTGTTAGCGCAGTACCAGAAAGTGCAACTGTATTAGTAAAGCCTGCCTGATGTGACATAAGCAAGTCCATCTGCCCTTCTACAACAATAGAGAAATTCAACTTTCTGATTGAAAACTTTGCTCTATCATAACCATAAAGTATCTTTGACTTACTAAACAGGACAGTCTCAGGAGAGTTTATATATTTTGCAGACTTTTCATCATCCTTAAAGATTCTACCTGAAAATGCAACCACTCTACCTGAATTATCAAAGATTGGGAACATTATCCTGCCACGAAATCTATCATAATATTCAGCTCCTCCCTCCTTTTTCTTTATAAGACCCACTTTCTCTATTTCCTGTACACTATATGTCTTTTTCAGATGATCATACAGACTACTCCATGAATCACCAGCATATCCGATACGCCAATCTGTCACTGTTTTTCCTTCTAGTCCACGATCTTTCAGATACTTTTGAACTTCTGTATTTTTTTTCAAACTTTCTACAAAAAATACTATAGCTTCCTCCATAACAGAATAAAGTCGTGATTTCTCATCTTTGTCTTGCTTGTTTTCAAACACAATCTGAACCCCTGCTTTTTCTCCTAAGACTTTAAGTGCCCCGACAAAATCTAAACCTTCAAAAGCCTCCACAAACGAAAAGACATCTCCCTTTGCATTACAACCAAAACAGTAATAAGAGTTTCTAGTTGGCGATACAAAAAACGAAGGTGTCTTTTCATTATGAAATGGGCATCTTGCTCTGAAGTTACTCCCTGCTTTTTCTAATTTTACGTACTGTGAAACTACATCAACGATCCCAAGTTTTTCTTTTATTTGTTCAACTTGTGATGACATGATAGATTTTTTCCGCGAACGGAGTGAGTGGTTAAAAAATTATCATCCCCTTCTTTTGCGCGTCTAGCGAAAAGGAGGTGGATTTTGGATTTTATAAATTTATACTCTCCTACTTATCCCACCTCCTTTTCCAGTTGATATACTGGCAAAAGAAGGGGGTTTAGAAAATTATAGTCGCTTCGCTCTTTAATTTTCTAAATCTTCTAATTCGTCGCCTGTTCCATTTACTATTTCATCAATCATTTCTGCTTTAGCACTTCCCTTGAATCCTGTTCCTGCTGGAATAAGTCTTCCTATAATAACATTCTCTTTTAGTCCTACGAGCTTGTCTTCTCTTCCTCTGATAGCTGAATTTATAAGTATTTTTGTAGTATTTTGGAATGATGCGGCTGACAAGAAACTCTTTCTTGAAAGTGATACTTCTGACATCCCGAGTACTAGAGATTCGGCAACCGGCTCTATATTACCAGCCTCTTTTGCTCTCTCTACTGCACGATCAAACTCATGACTCTCAACAATATCTCCTGTTGTAATACTGTCGTCTTCTGACTCTTTAACCTTTAGTCTTGAGAACATCTGTTTTATGATAACCTCTGTATGCTTTCTAGAGATTGAAGCTCCTTGTAATTCATAAATCTTATTAATTTCACTAATTATATAGTCTTGCGTTTTCTTTCTTCCTGCAAACTTAAACAGCTCGTCTATATTAGCTGAACCGTCAGTCAAGAATTGCCCTTTAACAACCTTCTCACCTACACTTACAAGAGACATTCTTCTGAAGTTAACAGTATACTCTGTGTTTTTCTTAGATTTTGCCGCTTTCTCGCCACCGTCTGGAAGAAGTATGATTACTTTTTCTTTCTCATCGCTTTGTATTTCTGAGATAACACCATCAACATGTGCAATAACTGCTGGGTTCTTAGGTGCTCGTTTTTCAAACACTTCATCAACACGTGGTAGACCTTGCGTCACGTCACCTCCGACAGACGCTGCACCTCCGGCATGCTTTGTGTTCATAGTAAGCTGTGTACCAGGTTCACCGATAGCTTGTGCTGCAATAGTACCTACCGCTTCACCTATTGCCACCATAACGCCCGTTGTCATATCAAC
Organism: bacterium; assembly: GCA_018648925.1. Lineage (GTDB taxonomy): Bacteria > Patescibacteriota > Minisyncoccia > Phycocordibacterales > UBA2163 > UBA2163. The sequence goes on from JABGQE010000013.1 coordinate 7,692, forward strand.
ACCATAACAACCCTGACATATTCCTTGTTTTGTCTTACACACCATTGGAGAACGAACACTTACACTCTCTACTCCTGCATCCTCAATCTTCTTTGCTTCTTCAGGTGTTAGAAATGTTCCTTTTTTGACTAATACTTTTCCTTTTGAATCTTGAGCGTCAGCTGCAAGGATTCTACCTTTTATGTTTTTTGCAATTGATATCTCAAGTCCTGATGCGCTTATCTTGTTTATGATAACTCCTTCTTTCACACCACAATCCTTCTCTGTAATAATAGCGTCTTGTGCAACATCAAAGAGTCTTCTTGTAAGATACCCCGCTTTCGCAGTTTGAAGAGCAGTATCGGCAAGACCTTTTCTTGAACCGTGTGTAGTAATAAAGTATTCAATAGGTGTAAGCCCCTCTTTCATCGAAGCAATAATAGGGAATTCAATAGTATCTCCTTTAGTGTTTTGCATAAGCCCAACCATACCTGCCATTTGTGTAATCTGCCCAATAGAACCTCTAGCACCTGACTTCCACATATCGTATACTGATCCATCTTTTTGCAGAGTATCTGGGATTTGTTTTTCAATATCATTTTTTGCTCCGATCCATGTTTCAATATTCATTCTTCTTTTTTCACCTCTTGAAAGTAGACCTTCGTTGTATTGGCCTGAAATCTCTCTTGATCTTTCTTTTGCTCCTTTAATAACTTCTTTTTTGCCATCAGGTACGATAACATCGTCTATTCCCCATGTAATACCAGAATGAGTTACGTACTTGAATCCGAAGTTCTTTATTTTGTTTATGATAGCTGGAATACGCTCTAGTCCGTATACTTTTATAAGATCTTCTACAAGCGTCATCATACTTCTGTTGTTTATGTCATAGTCAACATATGGATAATCGTTTGGAAGAGTACTGTTAAATAGAATCTTTCCTACTGATGTTTCAAATGGCTTACCTTCAAACTTAGCGTACCGCTCTTTATCAGACGGAAGTACTTTTATCTTTGCTCTAAAGCCAAGCTCACCGAAATCATATGCTGTGATCGCACTGTTTGGAGATGAGAATATCTTTCCTTCTCCTTTGTCGCCTTCAAGAATCTTTGTCATCCAATAACACCCAAGTACGATATCAAGCATCTTTGTAGATACCACAGGATCACCATTACCAGGTTTAAGGATATTTTTATTTGCAGATATAATGTTTTTTGCTTCTGCTTGCGCTTCTTTTGAAAGTGGTACGTGAATAGCCATCATGTCACCGTCGAAGTCTGCGTTAAATGCAGGACATACAAGCGGATGCACTTGAATAGCATTTCCTTCAATAAGGATTGGTTTGAAGCCTTGTATACCCTGTCTGTGAAGTGTTGGCGCACGGTTAAGAAGTACGTATTTACCTTCAATAACCTCTTCTAGTATTGCCCATACTTCAGGGATTCCTTCGTCTATTAACCTTCCTGCACCACGAATATTGTAAGCAAGTTCTCTTTCAAGGAGTTTTGAAATAATGAATGGTCTAAATAGCTCAAGTGCCATGTGTTTTGGAACACCACATTCATCAAGCTTAAGATCAGGACCAACAACAATAACAGATCGTCCAGAGTAGTCTACACGTTTTCCAAGTAAGTTCTGTCGGAAGTATCCTTGCTTTCCTTTTAGATAATCAGAAAGTGATTTTAGTGGTCGTCTTTGAGCCTGACTCATTGCAGAGAAAAGAGTATTACCATGACGTATTGAGTTATCCAGAAGCGCATCTACAGCTTCTTGCAAGATTCTTTTTTCGTTTCGTAAGATTACGTCTGGTGCATTGATATCTTTTAACTTTCTAAGACGATTATTTCTGTTGATTACCCTTCTATATAGGTCGTTGACATCAGATGTAGCATGTCGTCCACCTTCAAGTGCTACCATTGGGCGAAGTGCCGGTGGTATAACAGGAATACGTACCATAAACATCCATTCTGGTCTTATACCCGATGCATCCATTGACCTTATAAGGCTTAATCTTTTGTTAAGCTTTTCTCGCTCTACTGAACCAGCTTTTTCAAGTGCTGTCTCTAGCTTTTCTATTAGCTTTTTAAGATCTAACTTTTTGAAAATATCATAAATAGCTTCAGCTCCGATACCTGTCTCAAAAAGTGTTCCGTATTTAATAATATATTTATGGTATACAATCTCATCTAACACTGCACCTTCTTGTATGCTTTCTATCTCTTTTTTTGTTTCTAAAAATAATTCTTTAAGTCTTGTTTTAGTTTTTTCGTCATTTGCAGATTTTACTTTTGTTTTGTATTCAGTATCAAGCTCCTTTAGAAGCCTTACTTTTTCTGCATCAATAACTTTTGTAATAATATAACCAGCAAAGTAAATAACCTTCTCTACATCTGAAGCAGAGATCCCAAGCACTAAAGAAATCCTAGATGGAATACTTCGCAAGAACCAAATATGTGATACCGGTGTTGAAAGCTCAATATGTCCCATTCGTTCTCTACGAACTACTGACCGTGTAATCTCCACTCCACATCGTTCACAAATAATCCCACGGTAACGAATCCCTCTGTATTTTCCACAATAACATTCGTAATCCTTTTCTGGACCAAATATTTTCTCATCAAAGAGACCTGCTTTCTCTGCACGTTGTGTTCTGTAGTTTATAGTTTCAGGCTTTGTAACCTCACCAGATGACCAATCCAAGATAGTATCAGGAGATGCAACTTTCAGAGAAACTACATTGAAGTTCTCTGTGTTGAAATGCTGTTTGTTGTTGTTTTTATTTATCATAATAATAGAGATTATTTCTTAAGCTGAATATCAAGAGATAGTCCGCGAAGGTTATTAAGTAATACATTAAATGATGCTGGTGTATGAGGATGCTTAATACGCTCTCCTTTAACTATCGCATCAAACGTTTCTGAACGACCTAATATGTCATCTGATTTTACAGTAAGCATTTCTCGCAGTGTATATGCGGCTCCATATCCAAGAAGTGCCCACACTTCCATCTCTCCAAACCTTTGTCCTCCTGACTGTGCTTTTCCTCCAAGTGGCTGCTGTGTAATAAGTGAGTATGGACCTATTGAACGCATGTGTATCTTGTCTTCCACCATGTGATGAAGTTTTAAGATATACATGTATCCTACAGACACATCCTGATCAAACAGCTCACCTGTTCTACCATCGTGAAGTGGCATCTTTCCGTCCTCATTGAAGCCAGCTTCTTTAAGCTCAGCTTTTATCTCTCCTTCATTAGCACCTGCAAAAGAAGGAACTATAGCTTGGTAATTAAGAGTTTTTGCTGCAAGCCCTAAGTGAAGCTCCAAGATCTGCCCCAAGTTCATTCTAGATGGCACACCAAGAGGTGTTAGGATAACATCCACTGGCTCTCCGTCCTCTGTATATGGCATATCTTCTTCAGGAAGTATTGTTGAGATAACACCTTTGTTACCGTGTCGTCCCGCAAGCTTGTCTCCTACTGAAACATTTCGCATTTGGGCCACTGTAATATGAATTCGCTTTATAACACCTGATTCAAGGTTATCTCCGTTTTCTCGTGTAAATACTTTTACACCAATAACTCTTCCCTTCTTACCACCCTCTAAACGAAGTGACGTATCTTTTACATCTTTTGCTTTTTCTCCGAAGATAGAACGTAGAAGTCTTTCTTCTGGTGTAAGTTGTGATTCACCCTTTGGTGTTACTTTACCTACTAGGATGTCGCCTGTTCTTACTTCAGCTCCGATTCTAATAATACCGTCTTCATCTAAGTTTTTAAGTTTACCTTCTCCTACATTTGGAATGTCGTGAGTAGTTACCTCAGGACCTAACTTTGTGTCTCGTACATTGACTTCAAATTCATCTATTCTAATAGATGTAAATTTACTATCTTTTACAAGTCTTTTAGATAAAATAATCGCATCTTCGTAGTTTGATCCAAACCAAGGGATAAAAGCAACTCGTACGTTTTGCCCAAGAGCTATCTGACCACCGTCTGTTGATGATGTGTCTGCTAGTAGGTCTCCCTTTTTAACCTTTGCTCCAAGCTCCACTGCTGGTCGCTGATGAAATACTGAAAATGCATTTGTCTTCTGGAAATTAACAAGAGGATATTCATTCTTCTCTCCTTTAGAACTTTCTACTACAATTTTCCTAGCATCTAATCCTGTTACAATACCGTCTGTTTTTGAGATCACTACACGCCCAGTATCACGTACGATATCCTTTTCAATACCTGTTGCAACCAAAGGAACTTCAGGAACTATAGAAGGAGTAGCTTGTTTCTGCATGTTTGATGCCATAAGTGCACGTCCTGCATTATTGTGCTCTAGGAATGGAATCGTTGAAGTAGCAGCAGAAAATGCCTGATTTGTAGCAACGTCAATGAAATGTACGTCTTCTCTCTTTACAAGATCAGGTTCACCACCCACTCTAACCTCTACAGATTCTGCTGTTATATTTTTATTTTCATCATATGCTGTTGCGGCATGTGCGATGTTGTACTGCTCTTCTTCGTGCGCATTAAAATAAACTATTTCATCTGTAATCTTTCCATCAACAACTTTTGCATATGGTGTTTCTATCATTCCATATTCATTGATACGTGCATACGTTGCAAGCCTTAGAATAAGACCGATGTTAGGACCCTCAGGTGTGTGAATAGGACAAAGTCGCCCATAGTGTGATGGGTGTACGTCTCGTACTTCTACGCCCGCTCGCTTTCTGTCTAGACCTCCAGGACCTAAAGCTGAAAGAGTTCGTAGGTCTTCAAGTTCTTCTAGGACGTTTTGCTGACCCATGAACTTAGATAATTGAGAAGTTGTGAAGAATTCTTTTACGCTTGCTTGAAGTGGACGTGGGTTTATAAACTGAACTGGAAGCGTAGTGTCAGAATCTACAGTGGACATTCTGTCTTGAATATTTCTTTTCATTCGTGACATACCTACTCTAACCTTTTGCTGAAGCATTTCTCCAACGTATCGTACACGTCTAAAGCCAAGGTGGTCTATGTCGTCTGCTTCTGCTCTTGGTGTGTTGTTTAGCTCTACAATGTGGTTAACGATAGTTACAATGTCATCAAGCGATATTGACCTTCTGTCCATCTCACCTGAAGATAGCGCTTTATTAAACCTTTGATTAAAACGATGTCGTCCTACTGGAGAAAGATCGTATCTTTCTGTACTAAAGATTGAGTCTATAAACTCTTTTGCATGTGCGGGTGTTGCTGGGTCTCCGTCTCTTAGCTTTTTATGTATTTCAATATATGCTTCCTCTACTGTCTTTGCAGGGCTTAATTCAATAGCTTTAGTTATCATTTCTTTTGCATGCTTATTGTTTGCAAAAAGAGAGATCATATCTCTGTCAAAATGTGCTCCTAAGATACGCAAAAGTGACGTAACTGGGAATTTTCTTTTTCTGTCTATTTTTATATATACTACACCATCTGCTTCTGACTCTATCTCTATCCATGCTCCTCGTGCTGGGATTATCTTTGCTCCAAAGTGTATCTTTCCTTTAAGTTCTTGTGAGGTAAAGAATATACCAAAAGAACGAGCAAGTTGTGACACAACCACTCGTTCTATTCCGTTTATAATAAATGTCCCATGATCTGTCATCATAGGGAAATCAGTAAGGAAGATCTCTTGCTCCTTCTCGCTTCCTGTTGTTTTGTTTATAAGCTTTACAGTAGCGCGCAGAGGTGCGTCATACGAAAGCATGTTCTCTTTTGCATAATGTTCGCCAAATTTTGGCTTATCTATTTCAAAACTAACAAGCTGAAGCTCAAACTTTTTACCAGAATAGTCATTGATTGGAGAAATCTCTTTAAAGATTTCTTTTAGTCCGTCGCTTATAATCCATTGGAATGAATCCAACTGTGGTTTTATAAGATTTGGAAGTGGTACAAGAGGCTTCTTGAAACGCCCAAAGTGCTTTTGTTCTCTTTGTTTAGATGCAGTTTTTTTAGTATCCATATAATAGGCAATAAACCAGCACAACAAAGACCTCACCTTGTCGTATCGGCTATTTAATTAAAAAATATTTAACTATTTGCTCCTGTAAGCCAAGATAGAAATAATTAAAAAAGACTTATAATACCCCTCTACTCCCCTATAAAATATTGAAAAGCATCAAAAACACAATCAGATTCAGTAGTTTTATATAACCAAGAGAGTATACAGGAATGGCGGTTTAGAGTCAAGAGGGTTATCCACAGGGGGGATAAAAAGCAAAACCCCACACCAGCAAGTGCTAGGGGGGTTCGTGAGATCTCTAAGAGACTTTTAGTTACCAATTGAAGTAAAATCTAATAGTCAGTAAGAGACAAAATTGTTTGCGAAAAGAGCTTTTGGTTACCCGTCCTAAAATCAATGGTAACATATCGTAAAAGTGCTTTTCTATTTCCGTCCGACAATAATAAGGTACTATTTGTTCAATGGTCGATTTATAGGAGACTATAATTGTATCTACCTAATGTCCGCTCGACAAATGAACTGTTTTCGTCACCCGTTATATTTGTGACTTAGTTACCAATCTCTATCGTGTACCAGTAACCTATCTATATATTAGCATAGTGAGGATTTTGTGCAAGGGGTTATCCACAGGCGCCGAGGAGGAATTTCGATCCTTACAGGATCAGTACTTGCGCCGAGGAGGATTCGGTCACAAGTTGCTAAGTATTTGCGCCGAGGAGGAATTTCGATCTCTACGAGATCAGTACACCTTTCGTATCGTACTCGCTTCGCTCCGTGCGATATACTCAAGGTTTTCGAATCAAGATTCGGTCACGAATCACTAAATATTTTATTTCGTACCTCATAAAATACTAAGTGTTCTCGACCCCGCCTCATAAATGTGCTACTAGCACATTTCTTCCGGCTTTCGAATCCTCCGAGGTAAGCAACAATAAAAAACACCCTAGAATAAAACTAGGGTGTTTTTTATTGTTGTGCGCCGAGGAGGATTCGAACCTCCGTAGACCGAAGTCGATTGGTTTACAGCCAATTGCATTTGACCACTCTGCCACCGACGCAATGGTACTATGCTACCATTTTATCTGAATTTTTTGAAGCTTTAATATTACTCTTAACACTCTTTCTTTTCTTTTTTACATCAAAAGTAAACTCTTTGTCTTTAAAGCCAACTTCTATTGCCCCACCATCAACAAGCTCGCGTGAGATGATAGCTGACGCAACTTTCGTAAGTATTTTATTCTGTATCAAACGCTTAAGTGGTCGCGCACCGTACTGTGGGTTATAACCCTCTTTAGCAATATACTCAAGCGCTGCTGGCAATATGTTCAGCGTAATCCCCTTTGCAGCAAGCCTGTCTTCCACGGTCTTAACCTGAATCTTAACTATTTCTTTTATAGCCTCTGGTGTCAAAATATTAAACAATATCATCTCATCTAACCTGTTTAGGAACTCTGGTCTAAAGTAATCTTTCAGACTACCCATTACCCTACCTTTTGCATCTTCATATTGAGTATTTTTCTCTTCCTTCTTCACTGTTGTAAACCCGATATTTGTCATCTTGTCTATATGTTCTGAACCAATGTTTGAAGTAAGTATTATTACCGTGTTTTTAAAGTTAATTTTTCTTCCCTTTGCATCTGTAAGGTGTCCGTTATCTAAGACCTGAAGAAGTATGTTAAACACTTCAGGGTGCGCCTTTTCTATCTCATCAAAAAGTAGTACTGAGTAAGGCCTATGGCGTACAGTCTCAGTCAGCGAACCTGCATCTTCATGTCCTACATAACCTGGGGGCGCACCTATTATCTTAGATACAGAATGCTTCTCCATATACTCTGACATGTCCACTCGTATTAGAGACTTCTCGTCATCAAACATAAACTCAGTCAGAACTTTTGTAAGTTCTGTCTTACCCACTCCAGTTGGACCTAAGAATAAGAATGAGCCTATTGGTCGGTTAGGATCTGCTACTCCTGCACGTGAGCGCTTCACTGCGTCTGCAATTTTCTTAACTCCCTCGTCTTGTCCTACAATCTTTTCTTTAAGAGTTTCTTCCATTCTTCCTAACTTTTCAGCTTCTTCTTCAAGCATTCTGTTAACTGGGACATTAGTCCAACGAGAAACCACATCAGCAATGTCTGTCTCTGTGATCTCTTCTTTTAGAATCCTACGTGAACGCTGTAGCTTCTTAAGTCGTTTTGTTTTTGTTTCAAATTCTTTTTCTAGAGAGGGAAGTCGGCCGTATCTTATTTCTGCTGCCTTTGTAAGATCAGCTTGAGCTTCAGCTTGCTCTGCCTCTATACGAAGTGTCTCAAGTTCTTTCTTGATTTCTTTTATTTCACTAAGTGTTTCCTTTTCATTATTCCATTTAAGCTCTATTTCTTTCGTCTTCTCTTTCAGATCGGCTATGTCTTTATCAACTTTTTTAATACGCACTTTTGCTTGTGCACTACCAGAACCACCTAAGTCTTTCTTAAGTGCTTCTTTTTCTATCTCTAGTCGCATTATTCTTCTGTGTGCTTCTTCCAAGACAGGTGGCTTGTTCTCAAGTGAGATGCGCAACGATGACGCAGCTTCGTCTATAAGATCTACTGCTTTGTCTGGTAAAAATCTGTCAGTAATATAACGACTTGAAAGACTTACAGCAGACACTATAGCGTCGTCTGTAATCCGAATACCGTGGTAAAGCTCGTACTTCTCACGAAGACCGCGAAGTATCGCAATAGCGTCTTCAAGTGAAGGCTCAAGTACATGTACTGGCTGGAACCTTCGTGTAAGCGCTGGGTCTCGCTCAATATGCTTTTGATATTCTTTCAAAGTTGTGGCACCAATTGCCCGTAAATCACCACGAGCGAGAGCAGGTTTTAACATGTTTGAAGCATCCATAGAACCTTCAGCAGCACCCGCCCCTACAATAGTATGTATTTCGTCTATAAAAAGTATTACTTCCCCTTCTGCTTTTTCAACCTCTTTCATTATGCTTTTTAGTCTTTCTTCAAACTCCCCTCTGTATTTTGTCCCAGCAAGTAAAAGCCCTACGTCGAGCGACATAAGTTCTTTATTCTTTAGAGATTCAGGAATATCGTTTGTCGCCATCCTTTGTGCAAGCCCTTCTGCAATAGCTGTCTTTCCTACACCCGCCTCTCCTATTAGAATCGGATTGTTTTTTGTTCTTCGTGAAAGTATTTGTATTACACGTGTGATCTCAGTGTCGCGCCCTATTACAGGGTCAAGTTTATTCTCTTTTGCCATGTCTGTGAGGTTTCTTGTGTATTTTGCAAGTGCACGAAACCGTTTTGGCTGCTGAGCTTCTGATACTTTACTATGCTTAAGCTCTTGTAGAACTTGCGTTACTGAATTTTTATCAAGTTTAAAACGCGCCATTATTTCTCGTGCTTGAGATTGGTAATCAAATATTGCTATGAAAAGATGCTCTGTAGAAACAAACTGATCTCCAAAGTGAGATGCTACTTTACTTGAACCTTCAAGTACTTGTGCAAGCTCTGGAGTAAGATAAAGCTGATATGAAGGAGAAAGCACAGACGCACCCTCTGGTGCTTCTAGCTCGTCTAACAATGTGTCTGTGAGCAACATTGTGTCTACATCTAGTTTTTCTAAAATAGAAAAAACCATACTCTCCTCTTGTAAAACGAGAGCTGTAAGTAGATGGAGTGGATTCACATGGTTTTGTCCGCGTTCTACGGCTATCTCATGCGCTTTGCGAATCCCTTCCTTTGCTTTTGTTGTAAAATTATTGAATTGAGGCATAATTTTAGCTTTTTAAATTTTAATTTATTCTACTTCTTCTTCGGTGTCTTGGACTTTGTCTTGAGCTTTTATGATTTTAGAAATTACTGATTGTATACCAGTTATTGGCGTAAACAATGCTGTTTTACCTATAAGTGAGTCTTCTGTAGAGATACCGACAACTTCACCAAAGATATCAACAAGAGGGCTTCCGACAGTTACATCTATATCTGCAATACTTGTTTTTATGGTTGAAAGTACTTTAATAGTCTCTATTTCTTGCACTTCTTCAGTAACATCTGTTTCAGTGTTTGTATTTTCTACCACAATATCTTTTTCAATAAGCCCTGCGATTATTCCTATGGCTACGTCAGTTCGTTCTTCTCCTGTTAGAGATAGTACCGTCTGACCAAGCTTGAATGAATTAGATTTTGAGAATGTAGCTGACGGGAATGTTTTTCCTTCTTTCTCTGACAAATCTATCGATAAGAATGCTAATGATGCGGGCTCTTCTGTTTCTATGGTCTGTGTATCAAAAGCTTCACCGTCTGCTGTCTCAACTATATACATAGAACCGTCTTCTATTACAGAAAGGTCTGTTGTTATTATCCCACCACGAGATACTATAACACCTAATCCTGAAAACGATCTCTTGGTTCCACCTTCAAGTGTTTCGTATATACGCACTACGTTCTTAGAGTTCCTATTAATGGAGTCTGTTATAAGGTCTTCTTCTTTAACTACAACTGTAGTTTCTTTTGTTATAACACTAGCGCCTTGTTTTGACTCATCTGGTACTACACGCTCTACAGTTCTCTCAACGACACGGTTAAGTGTTTGAACCATTGCAGGTGGTGCTTGATCCATAAGAGTTACGGTCACGATACCTGTGGCAATAGACGTAACAAAACTCACAAGAAGTGTGAGAAGTACGATTTGCATTTTTGTCAGCTTTTC
>JABGQE010000014.1:0-10494 GCA_018648925.1 bacterium
ATTTGTACTATAGATAATTTATTTAGTCAAATTTAGGAGAATTTCTCAAATGCTAGCTTTACCGCTTCTATGTCGTCTGGGAACATTACCACCTCATCTTCTGGGACGCCATTTTCTCTGTCTGTCTTTTTTAGCTCGCGAATATTGTCTACATCACTCTTTGAGATCAACCTTATACTTCCACCAGTGGATGAGTTAAGTTCTATCTCTTTCAATGCCGATTCATCTATTATTACACCAAAGTTAGCTACAGATATGTCATCGGTGCTTATTCGGTTAAGTTCTATAAAGCTTTCGTCTTTATTGAGCTCTGCCTCTACGATCTCCGCAAATTCTTCCCCAAGCTCTTCTCGTGTCTCACGTAGAAGTGTGTCTGTCTCATTTTCTCCATCGTTTATGCTTCCATGCACTGTAAGCTGGCATGCGCCTCTGTATGTCTCTTGGTTATTTTTTTCAGTATTAAAATTACCTCGTACTTGAAGTACTGCGGTGAGTCCACGGTCTGTAGTATTTGTAAGTACTATAAGTCCAACTGTTCTTTTAATCATAATTAATTTAAGCTAATTATTAATCCTCATCTCTCCGTAACTCTCTTTAATAATACCTTTTATCTCCATTGCAGAAAGTGTAACATTTGCATCTTGAATTGGAAATCCTAAATTTGCTATTAGCTCGTCACGCTCCATTGGGGTCTTTAGTATGTCCATAACCTTTCTCTCTTTCTCTGACAAATCTTTAAGGTCTAGTTTTTGCTGTCCTTCTTCTTGTTTCAATCCAAGTGCCTCTAAAATATCGCCACTATTTCTTATAGGTGTAGCTCCAAGGCGCAAAAGCATATGTGGACCGAAGGAATTACCAGAGAATATTGACGCCGGCACCGTAAGCACGTCTCTATTATATTCTGTCGCAAACTTGGATGTTATAAGTGTGCCTGACTTTTCTTCAGCCTCTATTATAAGTACAGCGTGTGACATGCCGGCCATTACTCTATTCCTCTGCGGGAAGCTATAGTGAGTAGCTTTAAAGTTTTCTTCAAACTCTGAAAGCATCGTACCTCCTGATTTTACAATCCTCCTTGCTAATTCTTTGTGTGTCTTTGGGTGAAGCACGTTTTCGTTTAAACCAGAGCCTGGAACCGCTATGGTAGTAAGTCCGTTATCTAGTGCTGACTCATGGGCGATAGAGTCTATACCTAAAGCAAGCCCAGACACTATGACTATAGGGTACCCACGCAAGCCTTCTATTAGGGTTTTGCATACATCTTTACCATATGGAGAGTATTTTCTTGAGCCAACGACACACAGGTACTTCATATTGTCAGGAGGTAGCTCACCTTTTATATAAAGTTTTTTGGGAGGATCATTAATCTCTTTAAGGAGTTCTGGATATTCTTCAGATTTTAATTGTTTAATATCACTTTCCATTTGTTTATTCTATCACTTTTGATACTATTTAGGATATAAAGGAGTGATAACGACTATTATATTCTTAACCCCCTCTTTTTGAGTTCTGCTTTCTACGAATTATGTACTATGTATATATAATAAAGAATAAGGAAAAAATTAGAGATTTGTATATTGGATATACTTCTGATCTTAGACGTAGACTAAAAGAACATGGTGTATCAAAAGAAGATCTTGTATACTATGAAGCATACAAGGATAAAGATGATGCAGTTAGAAGAGAAACAAAACTTAAAGACTACAAGAGTTCTTGGGGTCAATTAAAAAAAAGAATAGTAAAAAGCAGAATCTAAAAAGAGGGGGTGACGATTTTCTAAAATTCGTTTCACTCATTAAGAAAATCTATCATGTTAGACATAAAATTCATCAGAGAAAATAAAGATATAGTAAAAGCAGCTAGCGAGAAAAAGCACATTGAGGTTGATGTTGACCGACTCATTGAGGTTGACGACGACAGACGCAAGAGAATAGCTTCTTTTGAAGCAAAAAAAGCAGAGCAAAACACTGTATCTGAAGAAATAGCACAAACTCAAGATCAGGAAGAGCGTAATCATCTTATAACTAAGATGAAGATGCTCAAGGATGTAATCACTGGAGAAGAGGACGAGCTAAGAGAGGTCATGAAAGAATGGCAATACTTAATGGTGCGTGTACCAAATATCCCTGATATGTCTGTACCGGAAGGCGAGACAGATGAAGACAATAAAGAGATAAGAAAGTGGGGAGAGATCAAAGAGTTTGGTTTTGAACCAAAAGGTCATATGGAACTAATGCAAGATTTAGATATGGTTGATTTTGAGCGTGGCACAAAGATAGCTGGTTTTCGTGGGCACATACTCAAAGGTGATGCAGTTGCATTACAGTTTGCATTGTTTCAGTTTGTGCAGGATCAGTTTAGGGAAAAAGGTTTTACTCCAGCTATCGTTCCATCACTTTTAAATAAAGAGCCTTTTATTGGTACTGGCTTTCTTCCACAAAGTGAAGAAGATTTATATAAAACACAAGATGAAAGTTACCTTGCTGGTACTGGTGAAGTAGGGATGATGGGTTACTACATGGACGAGGTATTAGATAAAAAAGATTTTCCTATCAAATTTTTAGCATATTCACCATGCTTTAGGCGTGAAGCAGGGAGTCACGGTAAAGATACAAAAGGACTTATGCGCGTACATGAATTTTATAAACTTGAGCAAATAGTAATTTGTGAAGCATCTCACGAGACTTCAGTAAAACTTCATGAAGAAATCACAGAGAATTCAGAGAAAATAATGCAAGCTCTTAATATTCCTTATCATGTTGTTATAAACTCAGGAGGGGATTTAGGTCTTGGACAGGTAAAGAAATACGACATAGAAGGTTGGGTGCCGAAAGATATGAAGTACAGAGAGACACATTCGTCTTCATATTTTCACGATTTTCAAACAAGACGTCTTAATATTAAATATAAAGATGATGAAGGTAAATTAAAATTTGCACACTCTCTTAATAATACTGCTATAGCTACGCCTAGGATTCTTATACACATAATAGAAAACAATCAAAACGAGGACGGTTCAATAAATATTCCTGAAGTATTACAAAAGTATATGGGTAAAGATATTATCAAAAATGACAACAATCAGACGCAAACATCATAAACATAGACCGCACTCTAAGCTAGCTCAAAGAAGGAAAAAACTACTGATGTTTAAAATCAGCGGTATTGTTGTGGCAATACTACTTATAGTTACCGGTATAGTGTTTGGTTTGAGGTCAGAACGTATAAATATTGCAGACATTAATATAAAAGGAAATTCTGCACTTGCAACAAAGGTATTGACGGGATTCACAGAAGACATAATCTCTGGAAACTTTGCATTTGTATTTCCTAAATCAAGCATATTTCTATACCCAAGAGAGGATTTACAAGCATCACTTTTAAATAGCTTTAAAGAAATAAAAGAGGTTGATGTATCGTTTGATAGTTTGCAATCAATCTCTGTAAATATAGAAGAGAGAAAACCTTATGCATTATATTGTGGTGAGTATTTTGCACATGATACAGACCAGACACTTATTGTCTCTGAAGAAGTGGCAAGTAGTACATCTGAAAACATGTCTACTATAGTGGTAGAAGAAGGTAGTTGTTATTTCTTAGATGAAGATGGACTGATCTTTACTAAGGCCCCAGTGTTTTCTGGCAATGTATATTTGCGGTATTTCGGTTCAATTTCTGAGGACGAAGTAATAGGTAGCCAGTTTATGCAATCAGAGGATTTTCATGAGACAAATTTCTTTTTAGCATCTTTAGTTGAGCTTGGTTTGAACCCCGTTACTTTTAGTATTGTGAATAAAGACGATTTTGAAATCACACTTTTAAGTGGAGGTAAGATAATGTTTGGTAAGAAACAAAGCCTTTCAAATATATATGAAAACATACAGTCTGTGTTTGGGTCAGAGGAGTTTGACGAAGATAGTCTAGAGGTCTTAGACTATGCTGATTTTCGTTTCGGTAATAAAGTATATTTTAAATTTAAATAGAGTATACTTTGCGAGATAAAAATATGTCAAAAGGATTTTGGGAAAAGCTAAATAAACCATTCTTCGTACTTGCACCTATGGCAGATGTCACTGATGCTCCTTTCAGGCGTGTTATAGCAAAGTATGGTAAGCCAGATGTTACTTATACTGAGTTTGTATCAGCTGACGGACTATTCCTCGGGGGTTATGATGCTTTAGTAAAAGATTTAGAATTTACTGAAGATGAAAGACCGATAGTAGCGCAGTTTTTTACTTCTGACCCTGAACGCATGAAAAAGGCAGCCGAGCTCGCAGTAGAGCTCGGCTTTGACGGCATAGACATAAACATGGGTTGCCCTGACAGGAGTATAGAGAAGCAGGGAGCAGGGTCTGCTCTGATGAAGAACCCACAACTTGCAAAAGAACTTATAAAAGCAGCTCAAGAGGGTGCGGGGGATATACCAGTGTCAGTGAAGACGCGAGTAGGGTATAACAAAGACGAACTAGACGAGTGGCTGAGAGCACTGCTTGAAGCAGAGCCTGCAGTGATAACTGTACATGCACGCACACGCAAGCAGATGTCTAAAGTTCCTGCGGATTGGTCTTATATAAAAAGAGCAGTAGAGGTACGCGATAATTTGAAAAGCGATACATTAATAGTTGGCAACGGTGACGTGACTGATATAAAAGACGCGAGAGCGAAAGCGCAAGAGTCAGGTGCAGACGGGATAATGCTCGGACGAGCGATATTTGGTAATCCGTGGTTATTTGATGAAAGTAAGAGTGAAGTAAGTATAGAAGAGAAACTTAAAGTAATGGTAGAGCATACGAAGCTTTTTGAAGAGTTGGTACCGCATAAAAACTTTTCTATTATGAAAAAGCACTACAAGGCATATGTACAAGGTTGGGACGGAGCAAAGGAGCTACGCATAAAACTAATGGAAGCAAAGACAGCCAGTGGCGTAGAAGAGACAGTAAATGAGTATTTAAATAAATAAAAAAATGCTACAACATTCAACTGATCTAGCTTAGACCTGAATGTTGTAGCACCTCTCGAGTATACATTCGTAGATTACGCTTGTATTACCCAATTCTTTACGATAGTTAAAAACATCATTACAATAAGTATTGTTCCTAATGCCTCTGCAACTAATTGAACTGCTTGATTTGTATTTTTGTAAGACTTAACAAAGTTATTAACCATTGTTAACATTTGTATCTCCATAATAATTTGGAAAAATAAATATTTACAAATACAAATCAGTGGGTGATTCTGTGTATATACTAGCATATACACAGAAAATGTCAAAGGGTTAATTTAATCTTTAATAATTCCGTGATATAATCTACTTATGTCAGAAGTACTCTATAGAAAATACCGCCCAAGGGGCTTTAAAGACGTGCTAGGTCAAGAGCATATAGTTAACGCCCTCTCTGGTGCACTAAAGCAAGACAATATAGCTCATGCCTACCTGTTCTCTGGTTCACGAGGTACTGGTAAGACTAGTATTGCAAGGATACTAGCAGGTGAAGTAAAGACTTCCAGTAATGACTTACATGAGATAGATGCAGCGTCAAACCGTGGTATTGACGACATACGTGAGCTTCGTGAGGCTGTGACAGTGCTTCCGTTTGAGTCTAAATACAAAGTGTACATAATAGACGAGGTTCACATGCTTACTAAAGAAGCGTTCAATGCACTTTTAAAAACTTTAGAGGAGCCACCTGCGCATGTGATATTTATGCTTGCGACAACTGAGATAGAAAAGCTTCCAGATACTATAGTGTCGCGGTGTCAGACTTTTACTTTCAAAAAGCCATCACAGAAGATTTTGAAAGTTGCTGTGACAGAGACAGCAAAGTCTGAAGGGTTTACACTTGAGCCTTCCGCTGCGGAGCTTATAGCAATGCTTGGCGACGGTTCGTTCCGTGATGCGCAGGGAATACTTCAGAAGGTGATTTTCTCATCGGCTGATAAGAATGTAAGTGTAGAAGAGGTGGAAAAGGTGGCAGGAGCGCCAAGAGGTAAGATAGTAAACGATATAGTTACGGGGTTAGCAGAAGGGGACTTAGATAAGAGTGTTCAGGCAGTGAACAGTGCAATAGAGGGAAATATAGATATGAAAGTATTCCTTAAGATGATACTTCATAAAGTGCGCTCCGTAATGCTTCTGAAATATGCGAAAGATATGGAGAGTGTTATAAAAGAGCAGTTTGGGGTGGAGGATTTTGAGCTTCTAAAGAAGTTAAGCGCACAAGAAAAAAGCAAGGTTAATTCAAATACACTTACAGAGCTACTTCTAGCATACGACGCTACTGGTCGCTCATACATCCCTCAACTCCCTCTAGAGCTTGCACTCATTAAAATCTTAGGGCAAGATAGTAAATAAGGTAGGTTTTTGGTACATTAAAATAGAATACATTGTCTTCAGAGCTGCCGGATCGTCGAAGTGGTGGGAATTAAATACAAACTGCTTTGTATTTAATCCGATCTGCTCGAAAGCAGAATTTCCGATGTCGAACTTGGTGAGACAGGAAATAGGGGTTTTTGGTATAATGTAAAAATATCGCGTCTAAAGCTGCCAGATCGTCTAATGGTAGGACACTGGTTTTTGGTACCAGGTATCTAGGTTCGAGTCCTAGTCTGGCAGCTTTGGATACGATTGAGGTTCGAGTCCAAGTCCGGCAGCTTTGTAGAGAATGTTATAATATTGAAATTACATTTTAGTTAATCTAGGAAGGAGGATTCACAATGATAAAACTTGCTACAGATTTATTATTGATTTTTCTTTTGTCGTGTATTGCTGCTGACGTATCCGCGTGGCTTATGGCAAAATGGTTACAAGAAATCCGAGAAATCGGTCAGCCTCTCATTAAAAAATGAGGCTGTTTTTTATAAAAACTATCCACACCCACAACAAAAACCCCCACCCACACTAATTATTTATTGATACAATATTAATATATAAGCTAACTAAATTTAAATATGGAATATTCAATTGAAATTATACTTTTTTATCTTTTACTTGTTGATAGTCTTGGTGCTAACCTTTTGTCTTGGGGAGGAGGACGTAAGTGGTATCAGAGAAATTTCAGGATATTCTCTCGTTATTTCCCAGCTACAAGAGGTTGGACTACATACTATCTAATACTAGTTGCCTTTATCGGCATCTTAGTCTTTTAGAAATATTTTTTACTTTCATAACAAACACCTCAACGCGTTGAGGTGTTAAAAAAGGCGCAACATAGTTGCGCCTTTTCTTTATAGATACTTCTTTAGTTTTTTACTTTTATATCCGAGGTTGATACAAGTACTCTGTTTCGGAATGTATAGACTTCTCTAAATTCTCGTTTAAGTAAAGAAGTAATAACCTTTCTTTGATTTTCTGTAAGCGGGCTTTCTTTGTAAGAATCAACCCACTTTTCTGTACCATCATCAGATACTTCTAATACAGCTTCTATTTTGAACTCTTTTTCTGGATAGATATAATGTACATCTAGTTTGGAGAACTTAAGTTCTCCACCTTCTATTACTTCGTAATTTCCTATATATGTTGCTAGTAAATAATTACCATCTTTATATACGTTAAAGATGATGCAGCCTTTATGACTTTCAACCTTATTAAGTATATTCTCACGATCTTTAATTGTTACGACTGGTAGTCTTGGATAGTCATCTAGCAACCTTTCATATAAATATGTATTGTGGCCATCAGGTTCTGGGGTGCAGTCACGAACAATGAGGGTTATTAGAGCTACTACAATAATAACTAATACAAATATGATTGCGCACCGTGTTCGTATAGTTAACATTTTTATCTCCTAAAAAATTGCTGTAATAGGATATTTTTTTAATTTTCAAATCTATAGGAATTATACTGGATTAATTAAGTCTGTAAACATTCAGCTGTTAAGTCTTATGCTTGCTATTTTCAATCTATCTGATATAATATGTTCATTATAATTATAGTTTTTTAAAAGAGGTGGGCAAGATGATACCGTATAAACTCTATAAATTTTATAATCATGTATGAAACTTTATAGCATTATTTAGTAGTAGGTATGCTGAAAAGCTAAGTAAGAAAAAAGATGAGTGGATGTTTGGTTTCTTTCTTTCAAAGGGAAGGTGAGAACAAAGATTAACATTTGAATTATCTTAATGGTCTCAATTGTACTCTAAACAAGAATATGGTTGAGGCTATATTTTTTATTTAATAAATATGTCACACCATACAGGGTATTTCTAATTTTATAAATAAAATTATGTCACAAAAAGGAGAAACAATAGTAAGATTTGAAAATGTGTCTTTTGAGCACAGTGTAAACAAACCCATCTTAGATGAGGTTAGTTTTGGTGTGCGCCGTGGATCAAAGATAACGCTTATGGGTCAAAACGGTGCTGGCAAAAGTACTTTGTTCGGACTTATTACAGAGGTTACTACTCCAGAAGACGGGGAGATACATTTAGTCCCACGTCTTTCTATTGCTATATCTCGTCAGGTTATACCGCGAGACCAACTTGAACTTACAACACGAGAGTTCTTTGAGAAGAGCTTTAGTGAGAAGGTTTACGACATAGACCCTAAGATAGACGAAGTTTTAGAAGTGGTAAACTTAGTAGCTCCAAAAGACAAACTAATTAAAGACTTCTCGGGTGGACAACAAGCTAGACTGCTCTTAGCTTCTGCTTTGATACAGAATCCAGATTTGCTTTTACTAGATGAGCCGACGAATAACTTGGACAAAGAGGGTATTGAGCACTTAAAAAGATTTTTAATTGATTATAAAAAGACAGTTATCGTCATTTCCCATGATGCTGATTTCCTTAATGCTTTTACGCAAGGTGTTTTGTATTTGGATGTGTTTACTAAAAAAATAGAACAATACACTGGTAACTACAACGATGTACTACGTGAGATTACTGCGCGTGTAGAAAAGGAGGTTAGAAAAAACGCACAATATGAAAAGCATATTCAAGAGAAAAAGGACAAAGCAAACTTTTTTGCAAACAAAGGAGGTCGTATGAGAGTCTTGGCAAAGCGTATGCGTGAGAGTGCTGCAGAAGCGGAGGAGTCTAAGGTAGATGTACGACGTGAAGACAAGACTATACGAAAGTTTACTATTGATGTAAAAACAAGTCATGTCGGTGAGATCTTAAATATTAAATCACTTTCAGTTATGAAAAATCATAAGCCTGTAGAGCGCGAAGCAAATGTTTCTCTGATGAAGAAAAGACACTTACTTTTAACTGGTCCAAACGGGATTGGGAAAAGTACATTACTTGAGCACTTGGCACACGATACTGAAAGTGGTGCGAAGATTAGTGAAGATGTAGTAGTGGGGTACTATAGGCAAGATTTTTCAACGCTTGATTTTGACGAGACGGTTTATAAGACCTTAGAAAAGGTTATGGATAAGCCAGACGAACATGCTATGCGCTCTGTTGCAGCAGGGTTTTTAATAAATGGAGACCTTATATATTCAAAGGTGGGTAGTTTGTCTGAAGGGCAGAAGGGGCTTGTCGCTTTTGCACAGCTTGTACTACTTAAACCAAACCTACTTATATTAGATGAGCCTACTAATCATATAAACTTTAGGCATCTGCCAATTATTGCAAAAGCTCTTGATCAATATGAAGGGGCGATGGTTCTTGTGTCTCACGTGCCAGAGTTTGTGAGTCAAATTCGAATAGATGAAACATTAGACTTAGAGAGCTTAAAACCTTTGAAGAAAAAATAAATTTGTTATAATAAATATTATGTCAAAAGGAAGAGATCAAAAAAAGGAAAAGAAAAAACCTAAAAAGGCTAAAGTCCAGCCAGTTTAAGTTTTTGTATTCAAAAAATAAATGCAATAAAAGCGGTATATCTCGTGGGTTAAGATATTCCGCTTTTTTGGTTTAGGTTTTTAATACTAATGTTATATTGATTGTCTCAATATTGTCGTGAATCTTGTTGGAAGAACTTATACCAAAAGATTCAAGCACCTCAACGAATTTCTTTGTAGTATTAGCATATAATCTACAAAGACTACGCTTACCATTCTCTGGTTTATCTTCCCATAAATCTACAACGAAATCGTTGTCTCTTGTTGATTCGTCTGGTTTGATAGTTACAAAAAGACTTCCTGAGGTTTCTTTTGTTACGTCCCTTGCGCAACTACATACTTCTTGTGGTAAATGATTTACATCTTTATCAGATAATCTAATATTGTTTCCTCTGCTAGTTGTAATAAAAACAGAACCTTTAATTAATTTCTTTTTATCAACTGTACATGCACTGTTACTCATAATTCTTTCCCCCTTAGAAAAAATATTAAAATGAATAGAAATACACAATTTATTTATCTGTGTATTATTATACCAAACCATACTAATTTGTCAAGTCAAGAGTTGTGTATATTTAATAATTTCGCTCCTCAAGGTCCCACCTCTCTCCACTTCGTTCCGCGAGGAAAGACCTTTTCCCGCTAAAACTTTGCTATAATATAGCAATGAAAATAACTGGGGATATAGAAGCGATAAGAAAATACG
>JABGQE010000014.1:10594-15030 GCA_018648925.1 bacterium
TGCTATAATATAGCAATGAAAATAACTGGGGATATAGAAGCGATAAGAAAATACGTACGGGCGACTAACTATCTCTCTGCAGTGCAAATTTATCTGCAAGGCAACTACATAGGCAAAGAAAAACTTAAACCCGAAGACATAAAACCTCGGCTTATGGGGCATTGGGGTACTTGCCCAGGGATTAACTTTGTCTATGCGCATCTTAATTATTTAATAAAAAAACACAACACAGACATGATGTTTGTGCTTGGTCCAGGACATGGCTTCCCAGCACTTCAAGCAAATCTATTTCTTGAAGGTTCTCTTGAGAAATATTACCCAGAAGCTACACATACTAAAGAGGGTATAGGCTACATCTCTAAGAACTTCAGCTGGCCATATGGTTTCCCTAGCCATAGTAATCCAGAAGCACCAGGTGTGATACTAGAAGGTGGAGAGCTCGGATACTCTCTTGCTACTTCATATGGTGCGATTTTAGATAATCCAGAACTCATAGTCGCATGTCTTGTAGGTGACGGTGAAGCAGAGACAGGTCCAACAGCAGCGGCATGGCATTTGAATAAATTTATAGATCCAAAAACTAACGGCGCAGTGCTTCCGATACTGCACCTCAATGGCTATAAAATATCAGGACCAACTATTTTTGGTAGGATGTCTGACAATGAACTCAAGTCACTTTTTGTAGGTTATGGATACGAACCATTTATAGTAGATGTAACTGACGGCATTGAGGATCCATATGAAGAGATGGCTGAAAAGCTTGAATGGTGTTATGCAAAGATTCAAGACATACAAGAAAGAGCGCGTGATGGCGAAAAAGTAGAAAAACCAAAATTTCCGATGATAATACTACGTACTCCAAAAGGTTGGACTGGTATTAAAGAACTTCATGGAGAAAAGATAGAAGGAAATGCTTTGTCACATCAAGTACCTGCAAAGCATGCAAAAGAAGAAACGGAAGATTTAAGTGCGCTTGAGGGCTGGTTTAAATCATATGAATTTGATGAACTATTTGACGAAAATGGTTTTGACGAAGATGTGCTAAGTCTCGTGCCAGGGGATGATTTTAAAATGGGCTTGAATCGCCATACTTTAGGTGGGGAGGATGCATATGTCCCACTTATACTTCCAGATATAAAAGATTTTGTTGATAAAGATGTTGCCTGCGGAGATGAGTGTCCGAGTAGTATGAAAGAAATCGGAATGTATTTGAAAGAAGTTTTTGCATTAAATAAAGGAAATAAGAATTTTAGACTTATGTCTCCAGACGAGACATACTCAAACAAATTAGATGGCGTCTTTGAAGAGACTAGCAGAGCATTTGTATGGCCTATAGAGAGCTGGGATAAAGATATGGCTCCAGACGGAAGAGTGATGGAAATGTTAAGCGAACATTCTCTGCAAGGACTTATGCAAGGATATGTACTTACTGGACGGCATTGTGTATTTGCTTCTTACGAGGCATTTGTACAGATAATCTCAAGTATGGTAGATCAGTATGCAAAGTTTTTAAAGATTGCACGTGAGACATCGTGGCGCGGGGATGTAGCATCACTTAATTATATACTTACATCATCTGGGTGGAGGCAAGAACACAATGGCTTCTCACACCAAAACCCTGGTTTTATAGACAATATGCTTCAGAAGCAAGGATGCTTTGTGAATGTATATTTCCCACCTGATACAAATAGTTCATTATTGGTAATGGATAAATGCCTTTCATCAAAAAATGAAATAAATATTATAGTTGATGGTAAGAAGTCAGAATTCAACTGGTTAACAGAAGGTCAGGTAAGAAAAGAATTAAGGCAAGGACTTATGGTTTGGGATTTTGCAAGTGACGAGGATCCTGACGTAGTGGTTGCTGGAGTTGGAGATTATCTTACAGTTGAAGCTTTGGCTGCTATTGATATAGTAAAAGACGAAGCTCCAGAGATAAAAACGCGTTTTGTAAATATCCTATCACTTTCTGCAATAGGACTTGGAGATGTGGATTGTAAAGTTCCATTTGATAATTTTGACGACTATTTTACAAAAGACAAGCCGGTGATATTTAACTTCCACGGATACCCAGAGACATTGAAACAGACACTTTTTAATTATGGAAAACATAGGAGAAGGTTCTATGTTCATGGATATATTGAAAAAGGTTCTACAACCACACCGTTTGATATGCAGATTAGGAATACCACAAGTAGATATCACTTAGCTATAGAAGTATTTGAGAGAGCTTATGAGCAGGGTGTTATAAGTGAAGACAAGAGAAATATGCTTGTTAGTAGATACGAAGCTAAAATGGATGAGCATATAGTGTATATTAAAGAGAATGGTGTAGATTTACCAGAGATAACAAATTGGAAATGGAAAAGAAATATTTAATTATAAACTTAGGGAGCGTGTCAAAACGGTACGCTATTTATAGTGGGAAAGAAGCACAACTTTCAAAACATTTTGAAAAGGACGAAATGGATCCAGCTGATTTTGACAATGCGTGCAATAGTTTTATTAAAGAGTCAGGCTCCGAAGATATTTCTGGTATTGGATTTAGAGTAGTAGCGTCAGGCAGTTTCTTTAGAGAGGATAGAATAATAGACGAAGAATATTTAGAGAATTTAAAAAAAGCAGAAGAAAGAGCTCCGCTACACCTCGGTCCTCTTATAAAAGAAATAAAAAAAGTTAAAGAGATTTTGCCGAATATTCCTATGGTAGGAATATCAGACAGTGCATTCCATGCTAATTTACCTAAACATTCTGGTCTATATAATATTCCACAAGAAGATGCTAAAAATCTAGATATTTATAGATTTGGATACCACGGCATATCTATGCAATCAATCTTGAGAGAAATCCAAGAAGACGAAGGAAGTGTACCTGCTAAAGTGATAGTTGCGCATTTAGGTGGTGGTGCAAGTATAACTGCAGTTAAAGATGATGAGAGTTTTGATACATCTATGGGCACGACACCTCTTGAAGGACTCCCTATGTCTACGCGCGTTGGTAATATCGGTGCAGGCGCTCTTGTACAGCTTTCAAAGGAAA
The DNA here is from genome assembly GCA_018648925.1 of bacterium. Lineage (GTDB taxonomy): Bacteria > Patescibacteriota > Minisyncoccia > Phycocordibacterales > UBA2163 > UBA2163. The sequence goes on from JABGQE010000014.1 coordinate 13,634, forward strand.
AGAATATGAGCTTAGATGAACTCAATGAATATTTAAATACAAAATGCGGACTATTAGGATTAAGCAATAAAACTGGAAACGTAAGAGAGTTGTTTGTCTTAAAAGATAAAGGCGATGAGGGTGCTAAGCTAGCACTTGAGATGTTTGCGTATAGTGTAAAGAAGTATATAGGAGCATATACAGTGGCTATGGGAGGTTTGGATATGATTGTATTATCAGGGACAATAAGCGAGAGGTCTCCCTCTATGCGAGAGATGATCTTGGGAGAGCTCGGATACGTAGGTATAGAGCTAGATAAAGATAAGAATAATAAAACCCTAGACAAAGAAGATTATATAGAAAGTACTAATTCAAAAGTAAAAATAAAAGTTGTTAAGGTTAATGAACTTGAAGAGATTGCATTAAAGACAATAAATATATTAGAATAATATTAATATGGGAAGTATAAAAATCGCAATATTAGGAGTGGCAATAGGTTTTGCACACAATATGTTTTTTGAGAATCTAACCGAAAACTGGAGTACGGCATTGAATGCTATCTCAATTTTGTTTATATTCATTGGGATAGTGGGTCTATTTAAGAATCAGGCATAAGAATGAAAAACACAATACTCATTATATTTATAATCATATTAGGGCTTGTTGCCGTAGTGCTTTTTAAAGGCGCAGAATCACTACCACGACCATTTGATATTAAAGATGTAAAGAAAGACACAGAAGTCACTGTATTCAATTGTGAGCCAGAGCAGAGAGGTGTAGATGCTTGTATTGAGATATTCAAACCAGTCTGCGCAGAGATTAATGTCCAATGTATAACTGAGCCTTGCCCACCTATAAAAGAAACTTTTTCTAATTCATGTTTTGCGTGTAAAAACTCACTCGTTGATAAATACACAGAAGGTGAGTGTATATTAGAGTAATATGCTTCTACCTATATTATTCTCATTATTGATATTCCCGGGAATATTTATGGCCTTCATACCTATGGCTCCTGCATTGCCATATATGTTTTTTCTAGCTTTGACTTTTGGTTTTATTGATGGGTTTGAAATGCTTACAATCAATAACATATGGATCTTTGGAGGAATACTTATTGCATCAATACTTATAGATTATTTTGCAGGAGTGATGGGAGCGAAATACGGAGGTGCATCAAGGAAAGGGATTACTTTTGGTATCTTAGGATTAATAATAGGTTTATTCCTTCTACCACCGTTTGGTGGGCTGGTGGGGTTATTTATAGGCGTGCTTGTAGGGGAATATGCATTAGGTAAGGATAAAACAAAAGCACTAAAAGCAGCTACTGGGTCTCTGCTCGGCTCTATCTCTGGGATGTTGCTCAATATATTTCTCGCAGTAGTATTTCTGGGGCTTTTTATAGCTTTTGTATTTTTTAT
>JABGQE010000014.1:15130-16450 GCA_018648925.1 bacterium
GAGTTATCAACAGTATAATATTTTACTAATATAAATAGTGGGATTATAATGACGATAGAAATATAGTCAGATGTCATTTTATATAAGGGGACATATATTATGGAAATAAGTACTGATCCAAAGGAGAAAAAAAATAATCTTGTCACAGAATCAGAAAAAGATAAAGAAATTGATGTAGATAATATTGAGAAATATCTTGCTGATGGAAATATGAAATGTATAACAAACGAAATAGAAGTACAAAAATAAACAAATAATTCCCCAATTATGAGTAATAATCACCCTCCCGCTAAAGGAGGGTTTGTTCGTGTGTAATTACCGAACTTGACAGGAGTGTTTACTTATTGGCTAAAACGTGGTATACTCTTAGATTATGTTAAAGAAAATACTTATAATCCTAATAATCGTAGTAGTAATGGGGGCAATTGCAGGCTTTACTCTGTTATCTCGCAATAGTAAAAACGACAATGCTGTCGTATCTGAAGCACTAAAAGAAGTAAGTTTAGTCTCTATACAGAGCTTACAAGAAAAGAGTATGCCATTACCTCTTATTGGAGAAGTTACATCTGAAAACGAAGTTACTATAAAAACAGAAATTTCTGGAAAAGTTATTGGTGTGTATGCTGAAGTTGGAGATTCTGTACAAGCAGGAAGGATAATCGCAGAAATAGAAAACTCATCCCAAAATGCAGCCGTCTTATCTGCGCAAGGTGCTGTAGAGGCAGCAGAGGCAGCTCTTGTAAAAGTTCAGCAAGGGTCACGTACGCAGCAGATTTCTATTCTTGAATTAAAACTTCAGCAAGCAGATGATCTGCTAGAAGAAACAAAACAAGCAACTATAAACACACTACGAAGTGAGTTTGCAACAGTAGATGATGCAATACGAAACAAAGTAGATCAATTTTTTAATAATCCAAGAAGTACAGACCCACAACTTTCTTTCACTACGATTGATTTTCAGCTTGAAGTAGATATAGAATTTGGACGTCTTGCCGTCGGGCAAATGCTCAGTCTATGGAGCAATGAGCTTAATAACATTACTATAGAAGGCGATTTATTCGTTTCTTTAGAAGATGCAAAACAAAACATGATAATAGCAAGAGATTTTCTTAATGATATAGCTCTTGCTGTAAACTCACTTGCACCAAGTACAAACATTAGTCAGACAACTGTAGACGCATGGAAGACAGCTGCTCTAACCTCACGAACAAATATTAATACATCAATTTCAGACATTTCTTCAGCAAAAGATAATTTGAACAATAAGATTGCCAGCTATGATATTGCAAAGAAACAGAAAGAAGAAGGTTTTGCAGGTGG
>JABGQE010000015.1:0-2309 GCA_018648925.1 bacterium
CCGCCCGTAGCTCAGTTGGTAGAGCAGCTCCCTTTTAAGGAGAATGTCGTAGGTTCAAATCCTACCGGGCGGACTATTTTAAAGCGGTAAATCAATCGCGAAAGCTCCTGCACCTGAGACTATAAGGGAAAGAGAGATGATTAGTATAAGGATATAGAACATCTTGCTGTATTTTACTACTTTGTCGAACTCTTTATATAAGAATTTGGCAAACAATGCATCCATGGCAATAAGCGCCCCTGCGATAGCTGCACCTTGTGTAAAGAGCCCTACTATAAGAAGCAGTCCTGTAACTATCGCAAATCCTCCGCCAAACAGTATAGAAGGCTTTGCGATTTTAGGCCATTTGTTAGAGAGTAGAGCTATTGCTGCAACTCTGTCTTTAAACAAATAAGAATATCCTATCCATATGAACATCACTCCTAGTGCAATACGCAATATAAACGGTGCAAGGATTTGTAAGAATAATAAATCTGGAAATATATTTAACATTAATATATTATAACATTCATGAATAATAAAACATATTTAATACTTCATAATATAAGAAGCGTACAGAACGTAGGTGCTATCTTTCGTACTGCAGATGCCGCAGGTATAGATAAAATATATCTGACAGGTTATACCCCAACTCCACTTGATAGGTTTGGAAGAGAGAGAAGTGATGTCGCTAAAACCGCATTAGGGGCACAAAAAAATATTGATTGGGAGTATTCAAAGACAGTAACTTCTGTAATTAATAAATTAAAGAAAGATAAGACAGAGATAATAGCTGTTGAACAATCAAGTAAAGCAATAGATTATAAAAAAGTAACAATAAAAAAGAACACAGCGTTTGTGTTTGGTAATGAAGTAAAGGGTCTTTCTAAGGCTGTTTTGGATAAGAGCGACCAAATAGCTCAGATTAATATGCTAGGTAAAAAAGAATCGCTCAATGTGTCTGTCACAGTGGGGGTGTTTTTGTTTCGGATATTAAATATTTAGTAAGTGTAAGTGTCTACAACTTTACCACTACTGTCTATAAGTCTTATCTCTTCTCGGCTTTTTCTCCAGAGTTCAGTATTTCTTCCTAGAAATACTCGCCACTCTTTTGTGAAGAAATCTAAGTCGTTCCTGTGTTTTTTAACACAGCCTGTATAATTTAGAGTATCAGAAACAAACTCGCTACATTGACTTGATGTGCCTAGTGGAAAAGCGTCTACTACCATTTCACACCTACTAATCTTGTCTACAAAATCTTCACACACATTATCAGTTATAGGAATGCTTGAGACGATGTCGTCAAATTCGTCATCGGAGTGAGGACATTTTTTAGATAATTTGGGAAAGAAGTCTTGAAACTGTTCTTGATAACCGCTACATTTATTGATTTTGAAGGACGCGCCAAGAGGAGAAAATCCTGTTGATATAACTACTGTTTCACCCGGGGAGAGCTTTAAAGCTGGCTCAGAGTTTACTAATCCAGACCTATACACCTCTGTCGCTCCGCCTATTGTGACTTGGTTTTTTGATATCATGCTTTCAAGCTTCCACCCTGTTATTGAAACCTTTTCTTTGTTTCTGCTTGATGCAGTCAGGGTTATATATTCTTCTAGAACAACACTCTTCTTTGGTCCTGTGGAACTGCTTTTAATACTAATTTTATTTTCAAACTCTGATATCTCTATAGTTGTTTCGTCTTGTCCTGTATCTGCAGTGCCTTCGCTACCAGTACCTACTTTAACCTGTGTACCACCACCAACATTGATTTCCCCATATGTTCCTCCAGAATCAAGTGGAGCAGGTGGCTTTATGAACACTCCTTGGTTACGCGCTCGCTCTGGGCCACCAGTAAACACCCACACAAAACCAAGTGCAACGATAATGAGTATTACAAATATTAAATCTCCTTTTGCTCCCATAATTAATTATATTTAAGGTTTAAAGATATATGAACTTAATTCTTCTTTTGCTACTTGCGTGTCACTCCAAGGTGTCTTCTTTCCATTTGCTTCCATTATGTACGGATCAGTGCCTTTCCCTGTTATTAATACTATATCTTTTTCCTTAGCTAATGTGAATGCTTTCTTTATAGCATCTCTTCTATTTAGTATTATTTCAGCCTGCCTGTCGGCAGGCAGGGTGTCTCTCTTTATACCTTCTTTCATTTCTTTAAGTATTTCCATAGGGTCTTCATCGTAAGGGTCTTCATTGGTGAGAATAATATGCTCACAATATTTGTCTGCAATACTTCCCATATCTGGCCGTTTCCATTTGTCCCTTCCTCCGCCAGTGTTTCCTAGTACACAAATCTTGTCAGATTTATCAAA
>JABGQE010000015.1:2409-14829 GCA_018648925.1 bacterium
TGTCCCTTCCTCCGCCAGTGTTTCCTAGTACACAAATCTTGTCAGATTTATCAAATGCACCATAGAGCGCTTCAAGAGATTCTTTTGTGTGCGCATAGTCTACTATCACTGTGAAGTTTTGCCCTTCCTCTACTCTCTCAACTCTACCTTTGGCTCCTACAAATTTTTCAACAGCACTTCTTATGGTTTGAGTGTCTATGTTTTGCGTCTTTGCAAATTCCATTGCAGAAAGTGCATTATAGATATTAAATGTACCTACAAGTTTAAGATGCATTTTTAATCCGTCAAAAGTTATCTCTGTGAATTTTTCTGAAAGCATGTATGGTTCCGCACTTTTGAGTGAGAATGGTATTTTATTCTGAACTTTAATATTTAAAAACTTCTCTCCGTGCTCGTCGTCACTATTAGCGATGATTGTTTTGTTTTTCTTCGGTGAGCTTTCAAGTGCTTTGGCAATTTGTAACTTTGCGTTTAGATAGTTCTCGAAAGAGCCATGTGATTCTATATGCTCTGGAGCAATGTTTGTGAAGATAAGTGAATCAAGCGCTATAAACTTATGTCTAAACTGCTTTACACCTTCTGACGTCATTTCCATTACTATATATTTACATTTAGCATCTATAGCACTCCTTAAGAAGCGCTGTATAAAAAACCGCCCTGGCATTGTCATTTTAAATAAATTTCTTTCTTCTTTGTCTCCAATCTTAAAATGAATTGTGTTTAGGAGCGCTGTTTTGTGTCCAGCTTCATTTAATATTTCATTTATAAGTTCTGTAACACTCGTTTTACCTTTTGTGCCTGTTACTGCGACTATGAAAATCTTCTTAGAGGGAAATTTGTAATACATAGCTCCAGCTAAGACCAATAGAAAATGATACACAGGCTGAAGTGCGTGGAATATCTTACTAGGTATTATTTTTCTTCCTATTTTAAGTATTGTTTCCATTATTCTTGTTTGCTAAGTATTTTAAGAACTTCTTTTATGCGTTCACTTGGTGTAGCTGCGTCTTTGCTTATGTGTTTCATAGCTTCACGTGCTTCGCGTGTAGAGTAGCCTAGAGTTTGGAGCGCTTCTAATGTTTCCAGCTCTTCGCGCATGTTTGCATTGTCTGTGGAGCTTTCTATTGCGCCGAGTTTGTCGCGGAGTTCGATGATAATCTTCTCTGCATTCTTTTTGCCAATTCCTGAAACTTTTGTAAGGTAAGAGCTCTCACCTGTGGAGACAGCGGTTTTTAATGTTTCAACATCTGCGACGTTCAGTATTGCAACTGCTGACTTGGGTCCAATACCAGAGACAGAGATAAGCATCTCGAAGAATTCAAGCTCTTCGTTTCTTAAGAATCCGTATAAATCTAAAGATGTTTCCCGTACCGCCAAATGTGTTTTTATTGAAATAGTAGGGCTACCTGACTCCTTTACCTTCTTAATAGTCTCAAGAGTAGTATTAACCTTATAGCCCACACCTCCTACAAGAAGCACTATAGTATTGCCGTTTATACTAGCTATTTCCCCGTTTAGTTGAGCGATCATAGTCGCATTATACCTCATTGTGTCGATATATCGAAAGCACACAAAGGTCTTTCCGAGCTTGTGTTTATATAATATCTGTGCTATTTTTAGCAGATTAAATATGGCAATAACATCATCAGCAAAAAAGGCGATAAGAAACTCAGCGCGTAAGCGTGTTTTTAACGTACGCCGACTTGGTGAAATGAGGGGTGTTATAAAGGATATTAAGAAGCTTATTGTAGAGAAGAAAAAGGACGAAGCTACGGCACTCTTGCCAAAAGTATATAAAGCAGTAGATAAAGCAGCCAAGAGAGGAGTTATAAAGCAAAACACAGCATCTAGAAAGAAATCCCGTCTAGTAGCAGCTATAAATAAAGTCGCATAAAAAACCCGCCTTACGGCGGGTTTTTTGTTTTGTGTCGTGTTAATATAAATATATGAAAAATATAAATCTAGTCTTTCTTGTATTAATAGTCGTCGTGGTGGGTTACCTTGGTTATTTTGGTTACAACACTGTTGTAAAAAGTAGGCCTGACATTAAAATTACTGCAGTGGAGGTAGACTCTGGCTGGGATATTAATATAGAAGTTGAGAATTTTGTAGTTGGCAAGCAGGATGGTCATGTGCATTTGTATATAAATGATAACTTGGTAAGTTTGGTCTTTGAAAAAGTACACCACATAGACCCTTTACCGAAAGGTGAGCACACTATACGAGCTGCACTCTTTACTCCTTTACATAAAGAGATAAATGTTCTTGGAGAAGCTGTGGCAGACTCTGTGGTACTTGTGTCTGACGAGGACGGTGTTATGCCGCCTACTTTGAAGATGGATATGGTTATGAGTATGGATATGAGTGGTGTGGGAGATACGGGGATTAGTTATGGTGTAGAAGAAGAGACTGATGAGGATGAAGAGGTCTTTATATATGATCCAAAAAGTGAAGTATATACCATTCATCAGTGGAATCCGCGGGACATTATGATCGTAATAGAAAAAAGTGCAGGTGGTATCGCTCTGGTTGACGGAAGTACAAATACAGTAGTAGCAAGAATAAAAGATTTAGGGAAGCATCCGCATACTATGGTGTTTTCTCCAGACGCTAAGTACGGTTATCTCATCTCAAGAGACGGTTGGCTTAGCAAGATTGATTTAAATAAAGCGGAAGTTTCCGCATCTGTAAAAGTGGGGGAGAGTTCAAGAGGCACAGCTCTGACTGAGAGTGGAAAGTATATAGCAATCGGTAATTATGAACCAAATACTTTAGTAATACTTGATGCTAAAACCTTTGAGGTTGTAAAAGAGATACCTCTAATGGATACGCGTGTTAAAGACGGTGCAATGTCTAGGGCAGGAGCATTACTTGATTTTGGCGAGATGTTCGCTGTTGCATTAAAAGATATTAACAGTGTCTGGGTTATTGATACTGCACAAAACGCAATGCCTGTTATTAATTATTTTTGGGATGTGGGCGACGATGGAGGTATAATGCATGACGGATACGCCACACCTGACGGACGTCACCTTGTATTTTCTATTGAAGAGTCAAACGTCGTGTGGATATTAGACGCACTTGAAATGAAAGAAGTGGGGGAGATAAAGACAGGTATAAAACCACACACTGGCCCAGGTGCTACTTGGAAGAACCTTACATTTATACCAGCTATTGAAGAAGGTAAGACCACTGTAATAGACACCGACACATGGGAACTCGTTGATTATATTAAAACTGATTATCCAAGTCAGTTCCCGCGCTCATACACAAGAGATGACAGGTATCCTTATGTATGGATAGATACTTGGGAAATTAATGAAAGTGATGAGCTTTATATAATAGACGCTCGTGATCTTTCAATCGTGAAAACTATTGTACCTATAAAAGGCAGTATGGTGATCCATCCTGAATTTACCTATGACGGCAAATACGTATATGTCTCAATGATGCAGAAGGACATGATCTACATATATGATGCAAATACTTTTGAGTTCGTAGGCAAGCTTGATATGACAAATCCAACAGGTATCTTCAACGTAGGACTAAGAACAAGTGAAGCGGGGTTGTAGGAATATTTTAGGTATCTATAGATATTAATCTTTCTATTTGTTCAACTACATCGCGTGCTTTTTCTTTTGTAAAATTATTTGGATTTTCAACTTTCCAAAAAGTAACTTTTGGACTGCTAAGTAGGTAATCAGGACTTTCGCTTTTTTCCGCCATTGATATTATTTTATCTGCCCAATCTACAAGCTCAGGTGTAATCGGTGTACAAGTATTTTCAGTGATGTCAAAACCTTTCTCTTTCATTGTTTCAATTAAACCTTTTAATTCTGAGAATTCCTCAAGCTTCCTACCAGCCAAACCTTCTTTCTCAACCCAAGTGCCACATGACCGTACTTCATCACCGTTACCTTTCACACGTTCAAAAAGCGCCTCCGCAACCTGGCTTCTAAACATATTTCCTCTGCAGACAAATAGCATTTTCATTAAATTAATTCTCAGAGTTAAGTTTAACTGGGTGTATGATTTTTAGGATTAAATTTTTCAGATAATTCTCTCACACTTGAAAAGATGGTTAATCCCTCTAAGCTATTTGCATCTACAAATTTTAAAGCATTACACTCATATGATGGAGTGAAATCTAGATTTTCTAATTCTGTTTCGTATACGATATTTGCAACCCATATTTCCTTACCTTTAGATTTTGCAGAAAGAAAGTATGACGGATTACCTGCAACCCACTTTACTTTTAAACCCATTTCTTCTTGAATCTCTCGTGGTAAATCTTCTTGTGGGGTAGTACCCCAATCAAGTCCACCTCCAGGCAATGCCCAGTCTCCGTTTTTCTCTTGTACTATTAAAAACTTTGTACGACTTTCATCGAGCACTAGAGCTTTAACGCTTACTCTATAAAAACAATTGGGTATTTCATTCATGCTACAATAATAACATTATGGAACCAATCTTTGTAGGAATAGTAGGAGGAACTGGCGCAGGTAAATCCACGATTTCTAATATGTTGCAGGACAAATATCCAAATAAAATAGGTTTAATACAACTTGATGATTACTTTAAATCATCCACAGAAGTAGCAGAATTTAAAGGTTTTAGAAACTGGGATCATCCAAACATGCTCCATTTTGATAAAATTGTGGAAGATTTATCAGAACTCTCTCAAGGAAAATCTATAACTATCAATACTAAAAATAAAAAGTTAAACCCAGAGTATAAAGAAACTGGTAAGAAAATCTCTGTAGAACTCAATCCAAAACCGATAATACTAGTGGAAGGACATTTTGTACTTTTTGATGAGAGAATCAGAAACTTTTTAGATACTTCAATTTGGCTTGATGTTGATTATGAAACAAGATGGGATCGCCGAGTGCATTTTAAATATCCTGAATATAAAGAAAAAGTTTTAAAACCAATGCACGATAAGTTTGTCGAGCCAACAAAAAAATACGCAGACCATATAATTAACGCTTCGGATTTAACAAAAGATCAAATCTTGAAAGAAGTAGAAAAAATATTATTTACTTAAGTATAGTATTTTTACTCTTACTATAAAAGCTTAGAAAACACTTGCATAGATTTTAATCCATCGCCACCACTTACAACACCCACTCGTTCATATCCTAATTTATCATAGAAACCCCAAGCCGTGTCTTTGTATTTTTCAGCAGTTCTTATTATTATTTCTGAGTATCCTTGTTTCTTAGCTTCTTCTTCAATAAAATCCATCAATGACTTACCTATACCTTTCCCTCTATGGGTATTATCTACATATAAAATTTTAAGCTCTGCTGGTTTTTTACTTTTTGTTAAGTGTATTACTTTTGGTAAAGGGTCAGACAGACCAGTTACTGCAACTGTCTTACCACCATCTCGAGCGACCCAAAAGTGCAGGTTAAATTTGATATGACCATTTATTTCATTAGTTATATTTTGTAGATGTTTAACAACTTCTTCTTTTTCAGTCCATTGTTCTAAAACCTTCCTAATATCGTCTATATCTTCGATCTTTGGTTTATTTATTGTCATTATAGAAGTATAATACCAAATAATTTTTAAATATAATCAAAAATATCGGATAACTTTTTAATGACTCTTTTTATCTTCTTACCCTGATTGTCTTTTTTCATATACTCTGACTCAATTAATAAAGCATCTACTCCGACATCTACTGCTGGCTTATAATCCCAATGATAATTGTCCCCAATCATTAGCGCTTTATTTTTTGGAATACTATATTTTTTTAGAATTTTAATAATAAATTCACCTTTTGATTGATGATATTCTCTTGTTGCATGAATTTCATCAAAAAAATTATTTAATTTAAAGTGGGATACTTTATGATTGATAATAGAATCAGCTTCTTTAGGAGGATGAGGATGCGTACTAAGTAATACAGTAATTATTCCCATTTTCTTTAATTTTCTTAAAGTAGATAAAACAGTTGGTATCATTACTAAATATTTATAATGCTCATTAGCGTTTTTACTCTTTAGATACACCCAGTGTGGCTTTTCTTTGTATTTTGTTAATTTCGGATACCAAAGAGTACCATCACCATCAAAAAATATGATTTTCTTTTTCATATCTAAAAGTATACCAAATTAATATTTTTGATACATATAGTTTTATATATTTATTTCCAACAAAAAAACACCCAAATAATTGGATGTTTACTATACACAAAATAAAAGAACTAAATTTGGCAAGAACTTTAATTAAATTAAAGCTCTTGCCATACTACACAAAACTAACTCACTTACTTATTAACTTTTTCTCATGATTTGGTTTCATTCCTGCTGCTTTCAATGCTTTATTGAATGTGCCAAAGACATTTACAAAGGTTCTTAGCGATGCATACTCACCAGCTTTACCTCTCTGACTCGCCTCCGTAACATCTCCACTGAACGGCACTCCACCCAACTCTTTTGCTAAACTATGCAACATGAATATTAATTCTTTTTTAGAATAACCCTTTCTTACATTAACATTCAACTTTGCCTCTATTAACGCTTTATTGAATGTGCCGAAGAGTCTTTTAAAAGTTTGCAATGACGCACACTCACGTCTCTCACTAGCCTTCATAACATCTTCAGTTTTTGGCGTTCTACCGAGTTTTTTAGCAAGTTTCTGTAGCAAGGGTATTAATTCTTTTTTAGAATAACCCTTTCTTATATTAACACCCAACTTTGCCTCTATTAACGCTTTATTGAATGAACCGAAAATATTTGCGAATGTCTCTGCTGTTGCACAAACGCCTTTTTTACTTGCTTTATTCACTTCTCTAGTCATTGGCACTCTTCCTAACTCTTTAGCTAAATCTTTTAACTGCTGTATCAACACCTCTTTCGTATATCCTCCGCGGATTTTTGCTATTACGTTTAATACATCGCGGGCTACACTGGTAAATCTAATATTACCAACATCAATATTAACAGGTCCTTTCAAACCTCTTTCTTTCTTTACGTCTTTAACATTCTTCTTAACCTTGTTCCAAAATCCGTCAAGCATCTCTATACGCTCGCAATTTACAACAAAATCAAGTACATGTACGCACTCCTTTCCATCAACCTTCCTTAAACCTCTTCCCAATTGCTGGAAAAAGATAGTTGAAGAAGCGGTTGAACGAAGAAAAATAACCACGTTTGTGTCTGGCACATCAACTCCTTCGTTGAACTTATCAACAGTAAGAATTGTGTTTGCTGTACCATTACGAAAGGCTCTTAATCCAAGATCTTGATCTCTCTGTAACATCTTGCTATGAATCGGTAAACTATTTGGTAAAAATTTACTAAGATGTTCACAATAGTAAACCGATGGACAAAAGATTATTGTACGAGCGTTTGATATCTGTGACATTTTTCTTTTGATAATGTCTGCGATTTCTTTATCTCTCTTCTTTACAAAGATTCTTTTGTTCAATGCCTTAATACTTAACTTACCAACCGGCGTCTTTAAAAAATCAAGATTCTGTAACTCATCTGTAACTACTTGATAATCTACTTTTGATAACAACCCTTCCGCGAGAGCTTTCTCTATAGGAAAAGAAAAAATCTCTTTACCATATATTTCCCTGATGTCTTTCAGGTCAGTTCTGTCTGGTGTTGCTGTCATTGCAAGAGTAAATTTTGGCAAGAAGTATTCTAAGGTTGGCAAATAAGTCTCTGCATGTGAATGATGACTCTCGTCTACAATCACTAAAGAAAATTCTTTCTGCTTAAAGCCATTCCTACTTTCTCTCATTGTTTGAAATGAGGAAAATAAAAATGTAACACGATGAGCTGTTTTCTCTTGACCGTGGAAGAAGCCATAACTTGATGCTCCTCCTATGATAGACCGAAATGTTACTTCTGCCTGCTCAAGGATGTAGTTTTGGTCACAAAGATACAAAACTCTACCACCATGTCTTTTTAGCCATTCTTTTGCATAAAATGCAGACAGTACAGTCTTACCTAGACCACTTGCCATAATCACAAGCGCTCTTTTTTCTATCTGAATTTTTGTAACCAACGCCTTCTTCTCTGCTTTTCTTATCTCTCTTAATGCATCTTCTTGATGATTCCTCTTTTTAAACTTAGCCATTTCTGACTCCTTTCTTTTGAGTTTAGATTTGTTTGGTATTTATATTTAATTTTTAAAGGTCTTATAATTTCTTAAATAGAATACCTTATATTATTAAATTTGTCAAGGGTTTAAGTCTGAATGGCTCAAGTCGTTGAGCCGTTTGAGGTATGTGAAATATATTAGATATTTTCTATTATCTTCCTATGCTTTTTAGCTTCAGCCCAACTAGTTTTTAGAAATTCTTCAAATGGCTCACCATTTTTTAAGTGTTTTTTATATAGGTCTTCGAAATGTTTGATCATTGTTTTTTTGCCGATTTTTACCTTTTGAAATACAGAATAATGCCAATGTTTATATTTTAATATTTTCTGGATATCTTTATTGTGATTTAGAATGATAGGGGCTAATAACTCACTTAATCTCCAAATCAAATGCGGATTTTCTAATTCTTTTCTTTTTGTTTTAGGAAAAACCTCCATCCACTTTTTAAAATATAGGAAGTGTACTATTTCATGCATTGCTATCGGTATCATAAAATCAGGATTCTTAGAACTTACATTAAAACTCCAACTATCTAAAAATCTGGGGAATATTGGAACTATAGAAACATACGCCGTAATGATTTTTCTATCTGCTGGATAATCAGTTTCAAAATGTTCAGATAAAGTCTTAAGATATTCATCGTTTATCTTATCCCACTGTATTTGATATTCTTTAACTAATTTTTCTAATTTCTTTTTATTCTTTTTAATAAAGTTACTAGAGTATTTGTGTACGTATTTATAATAATCGTCGGATTTTTTATCTTTTAGTATTTTCCCAAGTTCTGGATGGTTTTTATAAACCGTTCTACTCTTATCCCATCCAGTCTTTCTTAGTTTACAAAAAGACGTCATTATTTCCGCCTCTCTTTTTATTGTCGGTAATTTAAATTTTACTTTTGGCATATTGATTAGTTATTTATATAAAATGACTTAAACTTATCTATGATAACTTTATGTCCTTTTTCTTCTACTATATCCCAAGCTTTTTTGTATGGCTCAAATTTCTGATCAAAAGCAATTATTCTTTTTAATTCTTCTTCATCATTAAGTACAGAAAGTAATAATTCTTTGTGAATCGCATGGAGTACTATGTGGTTACGTACTTTTCGGCTACTTACATCAGGAAACATTTTCTCCCATATAGTACCTACATCAATCTTTTTTGTATTGTCAGTAAGTAAACGATGTAATATTTCATGTGTTAATAAGCTTAAAAACTTTTTATCTCTTACTTGTGATGAGATTACTAAAGGATCAGATATACCGCCCTTGTAACCAAGTGCTAAATATACATCAATTATATTTGAATAAAACTCCAATCCTGTTATTTCACAGATTCCTTTTAGAATCTGTTCTCCAGAAGTAGTCCAAGTTTTTGCTACTTCTTCTATTGAATTTTTTAGATCTTCATCTGGGAGGATATCCCATTCTTGTGCTTCTACATAAGATTTGATTATAGGAGCTAGTAGCCATGAAGATTTAAATCTTATTTCTGGTAGTTTTGACATAGTTTGTGTGTTTATTTATTAATATTAATTATTCTAATTTTATCGTCAGGCATTTCAAATTTTCAGCAACTCTTTTGCAGTATTAAGAAATAACAACGCTCGTTGTTGCATGTATGTGTGGTAAGGGTTGTTGTGTTGAGTTTTACCAACTAAGTGTATTGCTTTATCTATATCAACCCAAATAACCTCAAAAACATCTTCAATTTCATGCTCTTCAAACACAGGTATGCCTTTGTTGCCGATTAATTTAGCAACATAGCAGTAAGTTTCATTAATAACGTCGCTTTCTTTTATCTTCTCAATCGTTTTACCGAGCTCATTGGTTATTTCTACTACACAGCCAGTTTCTTCTTTACACTCTCTAATACAACTTTCTTCTATTGTTTCATTTTGTTCAACACCACCTCCTGGGATTTCATAATAGTTATTCTTGATAGAATGAAGGATTGCTATATGTTTGTTTGCGTCTAAGACCACTGCTCTAGTGGTGACTCGGTTCTTAAGACGGGATGTCTTTTTATCAGAGACCTGTTTGTTGTTAAAAACTCCAAGTGTTTTCATATAAAATATAGTATACCAAAGTCTCTATTTTAAGCCATTTTAAACGGCTCAACGCGTTGAGCCGTTCGTTTGTGTATTTATTTATCATTAAAATAAAATATTACTTAATTTTTTATTTACTCACATACAGCATAAGTTGAGACGACAAAAGGGTGGTGTCATCCACATCTCTTCTTTTGTCTCTATGTTTTGGAAAAGTTTCCCATGTCATAAACAAACCTGATTCAATAGATCCACACATTTGAACAATACGGGCATCGTTACTTGATGTAGTCGTTTGCTTATAAACGTCAGAAAGTGCTCCGTTTTCTTTTATAGAGAGATCTTCATTTAAAACCCAAACTCCTTCTCCATATTCCTTGTGTTTCCAGTGCTGGAATAACTCACCATCTACACACGTAACAGGAAACACTTCTATTTCTAAACCAATCGCGCCACGACCACGGAAATCCCATCGATATGACCAGTCGGACGTCTGATACACTTTCCATTTTTTATTCTCAAATCGAGCATTATATAATTGAGTGTTTCCGTTTTTATCAAAATGATGATACGAAACAATTTGACGACCACTGCAGTCAAAACCAACCTTAACGCTACCGTTCAGTAGACCGCTCTCTGTTGAGACCGATTCAATTACATCTCCTTCTCCATTTTTAATTGGTAAATCAACCACATTTCCTGAGGCGGTGTACCAAGATACGAAATCTTTTGTCTTAATATAACTAGGTGTATGATTGGTTTCGCAAGCTGGATCTTCACGCCACACCCATACTAAATGAAAAAAGTCATTTTCTCCTATAAAAAATTCACTTGGATATGCGTTTCTCTCCGATTCGCCATCAAATAAAGGCTTGCTTGTGACACGACTCCAAGAAACATGGTCAACATCGTACATATTAATGAATGTATCTCCTCGTCCACTTCCGCCACTTCTGTAACGAAAAAATAATTTACTATCGTTATTAAAAAATACAGGGTAGGTACAAAAGTCTTCATTATCACCGATCATCGTGTGTAAAGCTTTAAAGCCCTGTACTGACAAAGGTTTTTCGCTTTTATAATAAACAAGTGTACTGCCGTGCATATTCGCACTAACGTGTAGAAAACCTGCAGAGTCAATACCTAATGAAACTCCATTATGACTATCCCAACCTAATATCTCTGGCAACGTATGTTTTTGAATTTTGCCTGTTACAGTATTGTAGTCTGCTACGATAAGTTCACGATTTGTATTGTAATAAGAAAGAAATATATGATCTCCTTTTTGTAAGCAGGCAAAATGAACAGGATGACCAGCCCACACATTGTCAATGTTTATTTTTGTATATTCAGTAATGTCTTTATTTTTCATATATATAAAGTATAACAAAAACAACAAAGGGCGAACAAATTTTACCTTTTGTTGTAAAATCTATTCGCCCTTACTCCTTTCTTAATGATTATGTACACAATATTGGTCCACCCACGTTTCTCCAAGGTGTGTACGGTCAACTCCAAGCGGAGAAAGCTTTTGAGCTTTCCATCCTGCATGGACTTTGCGCCAATGTCCGGGGACCCAATGATGGATTGGTCCAGTATTGGGTTTGTTTTTTGAAGTAACTTTATTAGTAGCTTCAATCCCAATCAAGACATGTTTGGCAAGTCCAAGCCATGTTTCCAAAAGAATACGTCGGTATTCTTTTATGGGAAGAACACCTATACCTCCTAGGTCTCCTTTGGTGCTTGGTGTGACCCTTCTTGAATTCCCGGAGTCTTTAAGGATAAAAAGAAACGTATGCTCATTAACATATATTATCTCTTTAAACCTACTACCACCATTTAGGCGGATTCTGGTAGACGGTGCCGGGTAGCGTAGTAGATCTTTGTGCCAAGACTTCTTGTCTTTGCACAATTTAATCACTTGCCATAAAGGTAGGCGATTAATCTGCTTTTCCGTCCACGCCGTCCATGTGTCCGTGTTCAGCCCGTCCTTTAGGGCTTTTAAACTTGCGTGCCAGCCATTGTTTGCAATTAACATTACCGCCTCCTTTTAAAAAGTTAAAAGAAATATCTATTTAATTTAAAGAACTATGTTGCCGTAATAGTAGCATATAAAGTATGCTTTGTCAAGCATGCTTTATGGAACTCTTAACAATAGGGAACTTTCCCTTTCAGAAAATTGAAGTGTTTCAAATCTCTGAAAGAGAGGCCACATTGAGAGCTGGTTTAAATTAAACTAACCC
>JABGQE010000036.1 GCA_018648925.1 bacterium
CCTGCGAAAGTATGGGCGCAAGATAATAAAGTAGACTTTATTCAGCCAGAAAAACTTGATGAAAGTTTTCTAGAACTTTTACGCGCGGGTGGTTTTAACTTATTTGTAGTTGCATCATACGGGAAGATACTCAAACAAGAACTTTTAGATATCCCAAAGCACGGAACACTCAATGTGCATCCGTCCCTACTTCCTAAACTCCGTGGTGCATCCCCTATTATCTCTGCAATACTTGAAGACGAAAAGAAAACAGGCGTAACCATAATGCTACTGGATGCCGGTATGGACAGCGGACCAATCCTAGCGCAAGCGAGTATTGAGGCAGAGCCATGGCCACCAAAAGCGACCGATCTTGGAGAGCTCTTAGTGACAGAAGGCGGTAAAATGCTAGCTGAAGTAATACCTCAGTGGATAGCTGGTGAGATAAAACCAGAAGTGCAGGATCATGATAAAGCTACATTTACTAAGAAAGTTAAAAAAGAAGACGGTCTTATAGAACTAGACGGTGACCCATATCAAAACCTACTTAAGATTAGAGCATTTAATGAATGGCCTGGCACGTACTTCTTTGCGGAAAAAAACGACAAACAAATCCGCGTCAAGATAACTGACGCGGATTTGAATGGTGATAAACTTAAAATAAATAAAGTTATACCGGAAGGAAGAAAAGAAATGGATTATAAAGATTTTCTAAGAGGATAAATTTAAATATACCGCAACAACATACACTTGCCGCCTGCGGGAGGGTTTGGCTGGGGCGCCAGGCAAGTGTGTGTTGTGAAGGTATATATAACTAAATTTTACTTTCTTCGTCGACGTGCAAAGTCCCTAAGTCTTCCACCTCCAGTTCCTATACTTTGCATAAAACCTTTAATAGCAGTTCCTCCCCTTCTAAACATTCTTCTTTTTTTACTTTTTGCTCTTCTTAATTCAGTAAGCATATCATTACGAGCTTTGTCTATTGCATTGAAGAGTGTCTCTTCTGTCGCTTCTGCTCTTAAGTGCTTTCCTGCGATTTTTAGATTGATTTCTGCTCTAAGAACTTCCCCACTCTGCTGACCCGTCAACTTCTCTACTTCAATATCAAATATCGCACTTTCGTCATTTGGGTCAATTAATTTTTCAATAGACTCTAACCTCTTGTCTAAATAATTTGAGATCTCTTGTGTAAGTTCTATATTTGTAGCTTTTACATTTTTTCTAGCATTCATATTTTTATTTATTTATACTAATAATTTTTGACGGCGATCTGTGCCCGCTTATTATCTTTACGTCTCCTTTCATTATACCAAAATGATTTGATATCAGTTCTTGAACTCTTTTGTTTGCCATGTTCTGCTTTGCTTTCTCTTTCACTGATATCTCAAATAGCTCCTCTGACACACGCTCAAACTTTTCTTTCTTCGCGTCTGGTATTACTTTTACTTTTATATACATCCTTACTCATTATTACGTTCATAAAGCCCGATAAGCTCCGTTTGCTGTAATATATGCCCTTCCATCGCACTTTCAACTTGCTTCTTCGTAGCACCTTCTTCTAATTCAAGCATAGTACTAAGCGAGAATAGTTTAAAGAAGTATCTATGCTCTTTGTCTGGTGGACATGGGCCTAGGTAATCTTTATTGTCAGACGTACCTACACCCGCAATTCCATCTGGCTCAGTCGCCTCATCTATCTTTGTAGTTGTTGTAGCAATATTAAACTTCACCCAATGGTCCCAAGTGCCAGAAGGCGCGTCAGGATCATCCATTATAAGTACAAGCGACTTTGCACTTTCGTCCACTCCGTTTATTTCAAGCTTTGGATTCACCCCATCGCCGTCGCAAGTGTAACGTGAAGGGATTTTTCCATTGTGTTCAAATACAGAGCTCGTGAGTTTAAGTGTATCCATATTTATATCTTGATTAATTGTAATATCATCTATATTTGCATTTTCATCAATCCTTACAGAATCTCTTGGATTACTCATAGCAATTACAAAACTCCCGATTATTATGACTATAACAATGATGAATAGTATTACTTTCATATATCTAAATTATATCATACCAATAGACTTTACACCCTTTGCACCCAGAGGGCACGCCGGTTTGTAGATTCAATCGCTAAAAGCTCTTGAGCAAACCGTTGCATTTTAGCCAAATTTTAGTAGTATATAGAGATTCCACAGTAGCTCAATGGTAGAGCAGTTCCCTGTTAAGGAATTGGTTGTAGGTTCGAGTCCTACCTGTGGAGCC
>JABGQE010000016.1 GCA_018648925.1 bacterium
TGAAGAAGAGGAAGATGATGAAAATTCTTAATAAAGATTTGCATACTTATCTTAAGGTTGCTGGAATAATATTTCTTGCAGTACTAATATTTGGATATGCATCGTTCCAAGCGAAAACCATCATACTCGGTCCTGTGGTTGAGATACACTCCCCTCAAAATGGCGCATCTGTGGAAGAATCTCTCGTTGAAATAAAAGGTCAAGTAAAAAATATTTCACACATAAGTGTAAATGGTAATCAGATCTTTACCGACAATAAAGGAGTGTTTAGCGAAAAATTGCTCCTATCTTATGGGTATAATATAATAACTATAAAGGTACAAGATAGATTTGATCGAGAAGTAGAGAAGAAATTAGAATTAATATATAAATAATATGGCAAAAGCAAAAGCAGCACCAAAGGTAAAAGGTTCAAGCATTGACGACACAATCAAAGAAATAAAAACAAAGTTCGGCGATGAATCAATAATGAAATTAGGTGAAACACCTAAAGTAGATATAAATGCAATACCAACTGGCTCTATTGGCCTGGACTGGGCACTTGGTATAGGCGGACTCCCACGTGGAAGAATAGTAGAGATATTTGGACCAGAGTCTTCAGGTAAGACAACGCTCGCGCTCCACGTGATAGCAGAAGCGCAGAAAAAAGGAGGTGTCTGTGCATTTATAGATGCAGAACACGCAATGGACCCAGTGTATGCTAAAAAACTCGGTGTAAAAACAGAAGAACTTTTGCTTTCACAGCCTGACACAGGAGAGCAATCTCTTGAGATTACAGAATCACTTGTACGCTCTGGCAAACTTGCTGTAATTGTAATTGACTCTGTAGCAGCACTTACTCCTAGAGATGAAATAGAGGGAGACATGGGGGCACACCATGTAGGTAAGCAAGCACGACTTATGTCACAAGCTTTACGTAAGCTTACGGCAATCGTTGCTAAATCAAATACAGTTGTAATATTTATAAACCAAATACGAATGCAAATAGGTGTAATGTTTGGCAACCCAGAGACTACACCAGGAGGTAAAGCACTTAAGTTCTACACATCAGTACGAATAGACATAAGGAGGATTGCTCAGATTAAAAAGGGTGATGAAGTGATGGGAGGTAGGGTGCGTGTAAAGGTGGTAAAGAATAAAGTCGCAGCGCCTTTCAAAGTAAGTGAATTTGACCTTATGTACAACGAAGGTATCTCTCGTGAGGGCGAACTTCTCGCACTTGGTGAAAAGTACGACATAGTACAAAAGTCTGGCGCTTCGTATTCCTATGGGGAGCAGAAGCTAGGCCGCGGCTATGACGCCACAAGAGTCTACCTAAAAGAAAATAAAAAGATTGCAGACAGTATCCTCAAAGAAATCCGCAAAAAACTAACAGAATAATCTATTTAAAACAAAAAACTCTCCAATTGATTGGAGAGTTTTTTGTTGAAATTAATATACTAGATTTTAATGAGTGCTTTGCATTGAGTCATGCTTTATCATATCCTCAAAGATATTCTTTATAGCATCGCGCATCACCCATGCAGCAAGTGCTACAACACCAAACACTATAAATTGCACAGCGAGGTCAGTGTTTAAAGCGGCGTTTGTCATAAAAGTATACAATCCAGATAAATTATTAAAATCTGGCATATTGTTTGCGACTGCCTCTACGTGTACAAATACTTTTATACCGTAAAGAAGTGCCAACCCTGCATATATTTTAAATGCTAACTTACTCAACACTTTACCGAGTACATACAACATATACACTCGTCTCATTATTCTTTTCTTAAGCTGTAAATGATTCATATTAATAAAATAAACTTATGTATCTTCTATAACCCACCTAATTACCAATGGTTACATTTATCTTCTTAAACTCCTTTTTAGCTCTATGTACTCTTGTCTTTATAGCTCCTACAGATACGCCTTCCATCTTTGCTATCTCTTCTTGTGGTCTTCCTTCTATAAAATGGAGCTTAAGTACCCTACCTAAATGCTCCGGCATACGAGACAAAACAGAGTCAATATAGTCTTCATTCTCCCCTTTCTCAAACTGCTGTGTCTTGGTGTCTGCCATTACTTCATACCACTCCGGATCAGGATTAAACACGGCACCTCTGTGCTTCTTCATCTTTTGGTAACGCGTAAAAGAAGTATTAAGAAGTATCTTATACCCCCAAGACTTAAACGAAGCGCCTTCTTGCACTTGAAATTTTTCAGCATATCGATAAATCTTAGTGAAAGTCTCTTGAACTATATCCTCTGCATCTTCTTTATTGCCGAGCACAGACAGAGCTTTCCTCAAAAAAGCATCTTGATATCTATCAAGTAAGATACCAAAAAGGTATGGATGATTTATAGACTGTGACAATATCTCTTCATCGCTTTTATCCATATATAAATTTTCGTCTTTTTTATCGTCTAAAAACATTAAGTATACTGTACAACATACAACATACTTTGTCTATATATTAAAAATCGACCTCTTTAATTTTTAGAACGTTTAGCAAAGACAAAAGTTACAATAGACTTTCATAAAAAATTAGAATACAATAACTTTTATCATGCTTGATTATAATGACATTACAAAAGGAAAGTTTATCGTACTAGACGGCGCACCATATGAAGTACTTTCTTCAAATATTCTAAGAAAACAACAACGCAAACCTGTAAACCAAGTAAAGCTTAAAAACCTTATGACAGGAAAGCACGCAGAGAAGTCCCTTCAGCAGTCAGACAGCGCACCAGAGGCTGATATAGAAACTCAAACTATAGTTTATATGTACAGCAATAAAGGAGAGTTTTGGTTTAGAGATGTAGACGACAAAAGTAAACGTTTTAACTTAAATGAAGAAATCGTCGGTGAGCAAATGAAGTTCATAAAAGAAAACTCAGAGATAATAGCTCTTGTCTTTGATGAGAAAGTTATAAGTATCAAAATCCCTATCAAAGCAGAGCTTAAGGTGACAGAAGCACCACATGCAGTACGCGGTAATACAGCGCAAGGTGCCAACAAGCAAGTAACACTTGAAACCGGAGCTACCATAAACGCACCTATATTTATAAACGAAGGAGATATAGTACAAGTTAACACAGAGACGGAAGAATACGCAGGAAGAGTAAATTAAAAAAACCGCCTCGCTTTCGCGAGGCGGTTTTTTTAATTATTCCATAACAAACGGTAGAAGTGCCATAAATCTAGCTCTCTTAATAGCTGTAGCAAGCTTTCTCTGCTCACCTGCACTTGCTCCTGTATTCATACGCTGTGTAATTCTTCCATGAGTTTTCAGGAAAGTCTTAAGAAGCTCTACATCTTTGTAGTCTATATGCTTTATATTATTTTGTGTGAAAAAATTTTTATTCATAATTAAAATGGTATATCTTCTGGTTTAATGTCTTCTTCTGGATATTCAATATCTGTAGCTGGTGCTTGCGACTGTGGTACATCTGCACCTCCTGTTGAAACTGTCGCACTTGGTGCGCCCGGCCCACCTGCTCTTGGGCCAAACTGTACACGGTCTGCAACTATTTCTGTACGGTACTTCTTTACTCCGTCACTCTCCCAACTTCTTGTCTGCATCCTTCCTTCTACAAGCGCTGAGCTTCCCTTCTTCAGATACTGCGCTACAGTCTCTGCTTGTCTTCCAAAGACTACTATATTATGAAACTCTGGGCTTTCTTGCTTTCCTCCGTCTTTATCTTTCCATACACGGTTTGTTGCAATAGAAAAACTAGTCACTTGAGTACCTGAAGGAAGAGATTTCATTTCAGGGTCTCTTGTTAAATTTCCATATACTAATGCTTTGTTTAGATACATATAATTTTATTATACTATTCAACTATCAATTCTTCAATTGTTTTATCTAACTCCTTTTCTGAAACCGGCTCTTTGTTTTCTTTGTCTTTAGTTTCAACTTCTGGAGTTGTCTTAAGGGGTGCTTTTGGTTTTACGTTTCTACTAATTTCAGGTTTTGGAGATATAACACCTTTTGGTATAAGGGTTGATTCTTTAACTGTTTTTATAATCAAATATCGTAGGACTTCTTTATTTAAATCTAATCCTTCTTTTACATTTACAATACTGTCTGTCTTCATTTCAAACTTTACCCAACCGAAGTATGCATTATCAAACTTTTTAATTTTTCCTTCTATATTCTTTACTATAGTGTATGCAAGAGTAATGTTCTTTGGGAATTCTTCAGTTATAAAAGTACCTCCACTCTTCTCTATTAGAGATTTAATAGAATCTACCTCAGCTGAAAGCTTACCCTCCTCTACTGTAGGTACAATATGAAAACCGATCTCATATACTTGAGTTTCGGCTTCATCAGCGCTATCCTGCGCCACTTCTTCTTTTATAACGTCTTCTGCCATGTAGAAAGCATATTAGCACACGTACTTTTATAAAGCAATAGAAACCGCCATTCTAAGCCCTGCTTTCAACAAAGCCAGCACTTTGAACGGCTAAAGCATGCTTTAGCCGTTCAAAAACATCCTAAAAGCATTGTTTACAAGTATTTTTTGGGCTATTTCTATATCTTCACCCCTTAACTCTGCAATCCTTCCAACCACCTCTTTTACGTAGACTGGCTCACACCTACCCCCCCTATACGGCACAGGAGCTACAAACGGGCAATCAGTCTCTGACATTAGGCTTTCAAGAGGAATTTGCTTTATTATCTCATCATAACTATCTGCAAAAGTTATTACCCCCGTAAAAGAAAGTGTAAACCCTATTGCGACAAACTGTTTTGCAATTTCCAGATTCCCTGCAAAAAAGTGTGAGTTGCCTCTTAACTTTTCTTTATACCTTTCTTTATACTCACTCAATATCTCAAGTCCGTCTTCATATGCGTCCATACTCTTGCCTGACGGTCTGAAGTGAAGCATAAGCGGCAAGTCATTCTCAATTGCAAACTCTATCTGTTTTATAAAATTATCTTTTTGTCTTTTTTTAGTTCCTCCTTCCTCGCCCTGTTTAATCCTAAAATAATCCAGTCCGCACTCACCTATTGCGACTACTTTCTTATTCTTCACCAGCTCTTTATAATCTTCAAGATTGAAATCTTCTTTTCTATTGTCATCTGGATGGAGCCCTATAGTCGCATAAATATTTTCATTCTTGTCCGCAAGCTCCACCACCTCTTTTGAAGTTTGAAGGTCAGTTCCCACAACAATAGCCCACACGCTTTGCTCGTGCATCCTTTTTACAACATCTTCTCTGTCATCGTCAAACTTAGAAAAATTAATATGCGAATGTATATCAAAATATTTTGGTTTCATTATTTTCTTGCAAATAAAGTTTCTGGCATTTTGTTTTCCAGCACTGCGTTTTTTATTTTTTCTGATGTTTCAGGTAGGATTGCCTCAAGCATTTGCGCTATAGCGTGAAGCTTGATAGTAATATTCTCTATAAGCTCTAAACCTTTCTTTTTATCATCCTTAATGATACTAAACGGCTTTTCTGTCTGTATGTATCCATCTAAGTCTCCTATATGTTCCCATATCAAATCCATAGCTTTACTTATTTCAAAGCTCTCTACCAAACCTATGAGCTCTTCTGAAAGCTGTGTATCTGGCAGCTCAACTGGCTTATCTAAGTGTGTCTCAGCAAGCTTCATTATTCTAGCTGTAAGATTACCTATGCCATTCGCTAAGTTTGCATTGTATGCGTCTTTAAATTTATCTTTTGTAAAGTCACTATCCTCAAACGGATTAATATGTCGCGCTAAGTAGTACCGCAGTGCATCTATTCCATACTCTTCTACAAGCTCTTTAGGATTTACCACGTTGCCTACACTTTTACTCATCTTCGCACCGTCTATCATTATAAAGCCGTGGATTACAATCTGCTTTGACGGCGGAAGCCCAACGGAGAAAAGCATCGCCTGGAACATAGCAGCCTGCTGACGCACTTGGTCTTTACCAGCAAACTGTGTCACTGGCCACCACTTTTCAAACCTTTCTATATCCTCCGGCCAACCTATAGCTGAAATATAGTTCACAAGAGCATCAAACCACACATACATCACATGCTCGTCGTCATCTGGTACTTCTACTCCCCAGGGCATCTTACTTTTGAGCCTTGAAATACTAAAGTCCTCAAGTCCACGCTCTACAAACTTTATGATTTCATTAAATCTAAAACTTGGTATCACAAGCTGTGGATTTTCTTTATATAAATCTAAAAGTGGTTGTTGGTATTTTGAAAATTTAAAAAAGTAATTCTCTTCCTCTATTGTTTCAAGCTCTTTGTCGGGGTGGTCCGCACAACATCCTTCTACTAGATCAGAATCTGTTTTCTCAAGCTCACAGTTTACACAATACTTTGTCTTGTATAGTTTTTTATAAATATCACCTTTTGCAAGAGACTGCCTCCAAAACTCTTGCGCCGCACTCTTATGGTGTTCATCTGTAGTCCGTATAAAATTATCGTAACTTAAGTTAAGTGTGTCTTTAAGTTGCTTAAACTTCTCTGCATATTCGTCTACATATTTTTGTGGATCTATATTCCCCTCAAGTGCTTTTGTATAAACCTTTTGTCCATGCTCATCAGCCCCAGTATTGAAAAATACATTATCACCCACAAGTCGTCTATGCCGCGCGACGATGTCAGCCGTTACAAATTCAAAAGCCGCCCCAATATGTGGGTCAGCGTTTACGTATGGAAGTGTTGTAGTTAAATAGAAATTTTTATCCATTACCACTAATACTAGTCTTTTGTGGATGTTTTTTCAAGAATGTCTCCTTTTCTTTTTGAACATCTTTTACAAGCTCTTGGACAATGGCGGCTATAGGCACGGCCAAAATTAGCCCTAAGAAACCGGCAAATTGGGCACCAATAATAAGTGCGATGATCACCATAAGTGGTGGCACACCAACAACTTTTGTCACTACAAGCGGATAAATAAGGTGATTTTCAAACTGCTGGATTATTACATAAAGCCCTGTGACCATAAGTCCTAAGGTCACACCTCCATCTACAGACGCTATTGCAATCCCTGGGATTGCAGCGAGAAATGCTCCGAAAAGCGGTATAAGCTCAAATATACCAGCAAGCACTGCCAGAAGTAGAGCATAGCGTACATCAAGTATTGTAAGTCCCATATATACCAAAACACCTACAATAAGCGCGAGGATTAATTGCCCCTGCATCCACCGTCCTATTTTTACTTGAGAGCGTTTCCACAAGTCTAATACGTAATGATGTTGTTTTACTGGAGTTACGACACGAATAAAATCGTCAATACCTGTCTCTTGTACTGCAAAATAAAATGAAAATACTATTATAAGAATAAAACTAAACGCACCACCAAAGATAACACTTATTGATTTTACAAAACCTTCAGATAGATTACTAAACGACTCCTGAATACTTAGTAATGCGTCACGAAGTGAAAACGTCTTTACTATTGACTCTGAACCACTTAAGAAATCCCCTCCGATAGTACTAGAGAGATCAAGCGAACTTGTATATGTAGGTAAAAGCGCTAAAAAGTTTGAAGCTTCTTGAAGCAAAGTCGGTACAAAGAAATAAAATATACTCAACAGTCCAAGTAGCATAAGCACATACACCAAAAGTACTGAGAGGACTCTTGGCATCTTGTAAGACATGAACCATTTAGTGATTGGCTCTATAGCTGAGGCTATTACTATAGCTGTAATCACAATAAGAACTAAATCTTTCAGATAAAAAAGTACGCCCACCAAAAGTATTAGCAAAATACTTTTTATGATTGTTCCGGAACTAATTGTAATATTCATATTTTTTAAACGTTCCATATTACTATAATAATAGCACTATATTGATATGGAAGAAACAATATCTTCTATTTTTATGCGTTTTTGCTCGCCTGTGTCGCGATCACGTAGTGTTACTGTATCGTCTTCAAGTGTGTCAAAGTCTATTGTTATACAATTTGGTGTACCTATTTCGTCTTGTCTACGGTAGCGCTTACCAATGTTGCCATTGTCATCAAACATTGTTTGCGGGATTTCTTTCCGCACTATCTCAAACACTTCACGTGCTTTTGCTACAAGTTCTGGTTTGTTCTTAAGAAGTGGAAATACTGCTACTTTTACAGGCGCTAAGTTTGGTTTAAATTTGAGATATACCCTTTCTTCACCTCCTAATTCGTCTTCTGTGTATGCTTCATTAAGTAAAGCAAATACTATCCTATCTACACCAAATGATGGCTCTATAACATGTGGGATAAACCTCTCACCCTCTCTATCATCAAGATAGTCTAATTTGTGATTTGTAAGGTCGTAATTAGTCCTGTAAGCAAGCCCGAATAGCTCACTTCTACCAAATGGAAAGTCATATTCAAAATCAATAGTCTTTTTTGAGTAATGCGCTCTGTCTTTGTCTTCAACATCAAGTTCGTGCACAACATCTTTATTTAAACCGATTTCATTTAACCATTCCCAAGATGAAACTCTCCAATCTTCAAAATGTTTCTCCCATTCTTCGCCTTTGAAAAAGTACTCTATCTCCATTTGTTCAAATTCACGAGTTCTAAAGAGAAAATCTCGCGCATTTATTTCATTTCTAAATGCTTTACCAATCTGTGCAATACCAAAAGGTAATCTCGGATGAAACGAATCAATAATATTTTTAAAGTTTACAAATATACCTTGAGCTGTCTCTGGACGTAAATATGCTACAGACGAAGAATCTTTTGATGCACCTACATTTGTCTCAAACATTTCATTAAACGATTGCTCTTCTTTTAATTCTCCTCCACATTTTGCACACTTGTTCTCTTTTAATTGATCTGCACGAAATTGAGCATTACATTTACTGCACTCAACGAGCTTTTCTGTAAAGTTTTTAAGATGTCCGCTTGCCTCCCATGTTTTTGAATTCATTATTATAGCTGCATCAAGTCCGTACATGTCTTCACGGTCATCAACGAACTTCTTCCACCAAGAATTCTTAATATTGTTTTTAAGTGTAACCCCAAGTGGTCCAAAGTCCCACATACCAGAAAGTCCTCCCCACACCTCAGAACCTTGATATACAAAACCGCGGCGTTTTGCTAGTGATACTATTTTTTCCATTTTTCCTTCTTCTTTTTTCATAATTTTATTATTCTACCACCCTTGCGTCTTCAGTTGCAAAGCTTGGGTCTGTAAAGAGTCGTGTTGTAAGCTCTTTCTTTATAGCTTGTATTGCTGTTTCGGAGAAGCGATCGTTGCCTGCTATTGTCTGCTCGTTTACAAGCACCGGCGTGTCGCCTATCTGACTCAAGCTCGGAAGGAGTGCGACCTGAAAAGCCACTTCTCTTTGCCCTGTACTTGAGACATCTGCTTTTGGCTTAATACTGCCAACATTCCACGTTATTTGACCACCGACGGAATTAAATGAAATATCTTCGTTTATTGGACTTGTCTGCCCTACCCAGCGCACATACGAAGGCAGAGTTGCTGTTACAATAGTATTATCAACTGTATTTGAGGAATTATTAATAGTCCATATGACAGTATATGTGGTTTCACTTTCAACCTTAGGAGGCATTGGCCCTGTATTTGTAAATGGTCCTGCAAAATACAAAGACCTTGATGTAAGCAGTAAGTCAGATGCAAGCTTTATCGTCTTCTTTAAAGATGAGTTTATAATCTGTGGTACCTGACTTTCTGATATACGTTTACCTTTTACGGTAATATCAAATAATATTTCTGGGTTTTTGAATATGTTCCCAGAGGATTGTCCTAGAGAAGCAAAAGAGAATTTTGTTTGTCCTGATTCTCCTGGACTGAGGCTTGCGAGGTCACTATTTGTCTCTCTACTAAATGTAAGTGTGTTTGTAGATGAATCGTAAAAGCCACGGTCAGCTGAGATCGATAATTTGTCCAAAGGCGCACCAAAGAATTTGACTTCTATCTCAATGTCAGCCACACTCACTGGCATATTGTTTACCCATGTTACGTCTGCACGTATTTCATTACCAAGTGCAGACACGTATTCTGAAGACCTGTCTCCATTTAGAGCAAGGTTAACTTCTATAAATGATTTCTTAACAATAACTGACCTTAGTGAAGTAATAAATGCAACACCAATCTCTTTTTCGTCTCTTTCGTTTTTTATACCACTTGAGAACCTAAACACTCTCTCTTCCTCGTTTTCTCCTACTATGACCCCTCTTAATCTTATTTTCCTACTACCCTCTGGCTGTATATCTCCTAAGTCCCATACACTGTCTGTAAAAGCTGGTCCAGGAGTTGATGATATAAATTCAAAACCAAATGGATATTCAACTGAGAGTAATGCACCTTTTATTATTGTATTGGAATTTGAGGTAATCTCTACATCAAATTCCACCTCTTGTCCTGAAGTTACTTCATTTATATTTGAAACGGCAAGACTAAGTGGGGCAGAAACTAAAGTCACGTCATATATCTTTTCCGTAAAGAAGATAGCATTTGAGCCGTCTATCCTGTACTCAACAGTAACCTTAACCTTCTGTTGTGTATCCTCAGAGCCAAGCAGTATTGCCTTTACTGTTTTTTGAATTATTTCCCCTTGAGCGACAGTGCCAATAGTCTCTCTGTATCTTGGAAGGGCTTTTGATATAT
This sequence comes from bacterium, assembly GCA_018648925.1. Classification (GTDB taxonomy): domain Bacteria; phylum Patescibacteriota; class Minisyncoccia; order Phycocordibacterales; family UBA2163; genus UBA2163. The sequence goes on from JABGQE010000016.1 coordinate 10,564, forward strand.
TGGACGCACTACGAGTACCATCTGGATATTCAATAAGTAAATCTGCAAGCTTTATAGCAACATTATTTTTATTTGTCACAGCAATTTGCAAAGAAAGTTCTTCTCCACCGCTTATTGTAGTAGGTCCTTGTATTTCTATATCAATATTTTGAGATGATACGACATTTGAACCACCAAAAACAAAGAATGCCGATATGGCTATAGCTAATAGAAAAAAGACAACAGAAGCGATGAGAAGTATCGATAGCATAGAGCGAGATTTCTTTTTCTTTTCTTTAAAGAGAGGTTTCGCACCCTGATCATCCCACCCTGACTTTGCCCCATAATCAATAGGGTTTAGTTCTCTGCGTTTTTTACTATCAGACCCCTTGCTACGAGAGTAGAGTCGTTTGCGCATATCTTCTATACTACTTCTGTCTCTTCCTTTTGACATATATTTAAGTATATCACAATGTTTTGTTTACAAATGCGCTTCTTTCAATGCCCTGTTTATAGCAAAGATAATATTTTTTCTTTTTGACTTCGTCTCTTTTAGCGATTCTGCATTTATTTTAGTTGATAGAAGCAATTCTGCAAAATTATTCTCCTTTGCAATGTATCCAAGCGAGTAAAGAATTCGTAATACTACAAGATGCTCAAAGTTCTTCAAATCTCCCTCGTTCATTTCATTAGAACGTAAATACCCTAGACCGTCTGAAAGAGAGTCAAATAAATAATCGTTCTTTTCTTCTCCATGCACAAGCCTTTGAAGTAAGTTTAATATTTGTGTAGCAACAAACAGCTTTCCATTTTCATCTTTAAGTTCTTGATGCAAACTATACCTCTCCTCTGCCCCTGTTATCCTCCATACTTCCCTTCCTCGTACTAAAGTTGCATCTGTAAATGAAAAATCTTGTAGGCAGTAGCGTAGTTTTGACTTTTCTTCACGTACACTCCTTGCAACAGCATGCACAAGACCAATCTCCCTTGTAAATAAGGATATATACCTATTTGCCTCTCCAGAATCACGACTCCCTAAAACTATGCATTCTGTAGTATATAGAGTATGTGACATTTTACTTTTCTACTTTAAATTTGAACTTATATGGGTCAACTTTTATTTCCTCATCATCAACATTAACAAAATTAATTTCTTTTATAAGAGCTCCTGTTTTTATAGCGTCTGCAAACTTTGCTATGAATTCTTTTCCGATATCATTTGCTTCAACATTTAAGTTGATAAAGTCTTGCGGTGTTAACTTTGCATCTTTTCTTTTGCTCTGTATTGCACGAGTAATTTCACGCACTGCACCCTCTTCTTTAAGTTCTTGAGTTAGGTTTGTGTCTAGCTCAACACCCTCTTCCATACTTTCATCAAATACAACTTCCTTCACATTTATTTCATCTTTTATTAACTGTAACAAGTCTGTACCTAATTTTTTACCTTCGTCTTTTACTTTCAATGTTTGGAGTGGTTGACGCACCTTAATGTTTACACTTGAGCGTGCTTCGAGTCCGAGAGAGACAATCTTCCTTACTTCTACCATATCATCTAATAATTTCTTCTCATATTTATCTGCTTTGGGCCACTCTACAAGATGTACACTCTCTTCCATATCTATACCTCTCACTTTCTGATACACCTGCTCGGCTATGAATGGTGTAAATGGTGCCATAAGTTTTGAAAGTTCTAGGAGTACATATCTAGTCGTCGCAAGTGCGTTTTCTCTATCTTCACTTTCCATCTTAAATCTATCGCGGGAACGACGAATGTACCACTGAGAAAAGCCTGCTATGAATTCCCTTATCTCGCGAGCAGGTTCAAACAAATGATACTCGTCCATATGTTTTGTATTATCTTCTATAAGTTTATTTAATTTCGTAAGCATCCATTTGTCTAAAACATTTTCACTCTTTAAATGCTTGTCGTCCATAACCTGCCCACTTGTTCTATAGAGTTCGTAGAACTTAACTATATTAGTTAATAGATTAAACACCTTCTTCACTACTTCATCCACACTTCGCTCTTCAAAGTTTTTAGAGTCCCCTGGCTGGTTAACTGTATACATCCAAAAACGTAAAGCATCTACTCCATATTTGTCTGTCATTTCCCAAGGATCTACTACATTACCTACTGATTTGGACATTTTCTTTCCTTTGCTATCTAGTATATGCCCTAAAGATATAACATTTTTATATGCTTTACCCTTACCCATAAGAGCCCCTATAGCGTGAAGTGTATAAAACCAACCGCGTGTCTGGTCTATAGCTTCTGATATAAAGTCAGCAGGATAGCCTTTTCCTTCAACTAATTCCTTGTTCTCAAACGGATAATGGTCTTGTGCAAATGGCATAGCACCAGAGTCAAACCACACGTCCATAACTTCTTTTACTCTCGTAAGCTTATTCCCCTTTTCGTCTACAAGCTCTATTTCATCAATATATGGTCTGTGTAAATCAAGTTCGTAGTTTTCATTATGTGGAAGAGGTGTATAAAATAACTCTTCTATACCAGCTGTTGCTAGATTACCGTCTATCTCTTCTAAAGAGTCGTGCATTCTTACTGATGTATCTATATCAGCACCTTTGCTTCCAGCAAACAAAAGCCACGCTGGATGTTCATGTGTCACAATTAAAATATTTTTGTTTTCATATTTTTTATCAATCTCCGAAATAAAATCCATCATTCTGTTTTTTACTTGCAAGATATTCTCACCATTTGAAGGTGCTGTAGTAAATTTATCTTTTAAGGACGACACCATCTTACTATATGTCTTATGATCCTTGCCATCGAGATCACCAAAATCATGTTCTTTGATTCTCTCGTCATAAATAATATCTTTTATACCAATACCAAGTTCATTAGATACTATTTCTGCTGTTTCTTTTGTTCGTACAAGTGGTGACGCAAATACAAAATCTATTTTTTTATTTTTTAATTCTTTTGATGCTTTTTTAGTATCTTCTATTCCTTTCTCTGTAACATGATGTGGATTATCAACTTTAGAACTTAAGATATTTTTTACATTATGTTCTGCTTCGCCGTGGCGCATTACAAAATATTTATTTCCAGATTTTTTTGTATATTTTTTGAGTTCTTCTACTGAACCGATTACTGTATTATCACCACTTTCATTTTGCCAGACAGGAAGTGGTGTCGCCCAATAGCGCTCTCTTGAGATCGCCCAGTCTTTCACTTCACGCAACCACTCACCAAACCGCCCCTCTTTTATATGTTCTGGTTCCCAGTTTATAGTACTATTCTCCTTCACTAATTTGTCGCGCAGATCAGACATACGTATATACCAAGAATCCCTTGCGTAGTAGAGTAAAGCGGTATTACAGCGCCAACA
>JABGQE010000037.1 GCA_018648925.1 bacterium
CCGCAAAAAGTAAACACCTCAATACGTTGAGGTGTTTACTTTATAAATTTTTTAATCTCTCTTTCTATCTTTAAAACCTCGCTCGGCCCAAACCACTTTATCCTCTCATCTCTCTTGAACCACCTCATCTGCCTTTTGGCAAACTGCCAGCTTTCTGTCTGTATTTTCTCTAGCATCTCTTCTTTATTAATCTTGCTTTGTAGGAACTGTGCTAAGAAGCGATATTCAAGTCCAAGTGACTCTGATCTCTTCCAAGAAAGCCCTTCTTTGTGCAGGAGTTCTACTTCTGCCACCATCCCTTTTTTTACTCTAGTAAATAGCCTCTTTTTAATATTCTCTTTTAGTTTATCTTCAGGGAGTTTTAAACCAATCTGAAGTACTTCGTATTTTGAATTCTTCTTTAGCTTCGGCACTTTACCAAGCATCTTTGCTATTTCAATGGCTCGTATAAGTCTTCGTGGATTATCTTTTTCTATATCTTTTGCACGGCCTTTGTCTAGTTTCTTTAATATTTCAAAAAGCTCTTTTGCAGTTTTTTTCTCTAATTCTTTACGAAGCTTTTGGTTTGGCTTCACATCAGGCAATACTAAATCATCAACAACGGCTTGAATATAAAAACCAGTACCGCCTACTACTATTGGTAATTTCTTTTTCTTACTAATCTCTTCTATCTTTTTATCAGCTAGCCTTTTATACTGCGCTACAGAAAACTGCCGTTTAGGATTGGCTACATTAAGAAGGTGGTGCGGCACTCTTTGCATCTCTCTTTTGGTGATCTTTCCACTTCCGATATCTAGACCTTTATATACTTGCCTTGAGTCAGCAGAGATAATCTCGCCATCAAACTTTTTGGCGACCTCCACAGCTAAATCACTCTTGCCAGTGGCAGTTTGACCCAAGATTACGATGATTTTAATTTTGTCTTTCATCGTGATATAATACCTAATATTAATATTAAATCTACTAAAAAATATGTCAAAAGAAAATAATTGTGGCATCTGTGGCGAGTCCGATTGCCTAGATTGCTGTAGCGATATGTGTTTCGGAGACACAGTCCAAATAGGAGACAAATTACCAGATATATCTTTCAAAGTTTTCCATGAGAACGACGAAAAGGAAATGAAGATATCTGATTTTGAAGGGAAGTGGTTAATACTTTTCTTCTACCCAGCTGACTTTACATTTGTTTGCCCTACAGAGCTTGAGGATATGGCAGAGCTATATGAAGAGTTTAAGAAGGAAGGAGCAGAAGTGGTGTCAGTAAGTACAGATACAGTATACACTCACAAAGCATGGCATGACTCATCAAAGGCAATAGGGAAGATTAAGTTCCCAATGGCAGAGGATGCGAACCATATGCTTTCAGAAATGATGGGAGTACTAATAGAAGACGAAGGTCTAGCGCTTCGAGGAAGCTTCGTTATAAATCCAGACGGAGTACTTAAAGCTATGGAAATTCATGACAACAGTATAGGACGTAATGCAAAAGAGCTTCTAAGGAAGGTTCAAGCTGCTAAGTTTGTTCATGAACATGGGGATAAGGTATGCCCAGCGAACTGGACTCCAGGGAGCGATACATTAGAACCGGGGATGGATTTGGTAGGAAAAATCTAAGCACAAAAACACCGTCGCTTAAGCGACGGTGTTTTTAATTGTGCCGGAGGTGGGACTTGAACCCACAAGCCTTGCGGCATACGATTTTGAATCGTACGTGTATACCAATTCCACCACTCCGGCAGTAGAAGGCAATGATTGTAGTGTACTTAAATTTTTTATATAAATCAATTCGCACTCCTCAAGGACCCTCCTCCGCTCCACTACGTTACGCCGAGGAAAGTCCTTTTCCCGCGCGAAATTTTTATGATATAATTTGGAATAATATGAGCGAAATAAGTCAATTTAATAATGATTCAATCTATTGGATTGAGCTAGACAAAGTAAAGCCAAACCCGTACCAACCTCGGCGGGAATTTAATGAAGCAAAAATAAAAGATTTGGCGGACTCTATCCGTCAGTACGGTGTGCTCCAACCTCTTGTAGTAACGCGTAAAGAGTTTCAAACAGACAGTGGAGGTCTTGATACAGC
>JABGQE010000017.1 GCA_018648925.1 bacterium
TGGGAGCGATAATGAAAGAAACTAAAGGAAAAGCCGACGGCTCTGTAGTGAAAGAAGTTGTAGAGAAATTATTTTAGTTGCTCCTCAAGGACCCTCCTCCGCTTCATTTCATTACGCCGAGGAAAGTCCTTCTCCCGCAACAAAAAAACCGCGCTGCCAAAGGCAGCGCGGTTTTTTGTTAACTTGTCCTGAGCTTGTCGAATGGATTATTCTACGATCTCTTCTCCTATAGCTGTAAACATAACCTCTACTGGATCTCCTTTACCATCTGAAAGAAGTAAATCTTTTGTAAGATCAAAAGCATTGTCACCATCATCCTGGCGGATTGCTGCATGATATGTCTTGCCTGCTTCCATTCCTCGTAATAGCTCTACTGTTCCAGAGTTTACACCTGCTAAGAATAGTTGTGCACCAAGTGCATTACCAAGTAGGCCGTTAACGTCTTCGTGTATTACCACCCAACCTGTGTTTTCAAGTGTTACTAATTCAACATTTACCATAACACCTGCTTGCTGGTCACGGACAAGTATTGCGTTCTCACCTGAAAGGGTTACATCAGAAGCGCTAGCTTCCATTTCTGTATCCGCATCCTCTACTACTACAGGCGCTGCAACATTCCTCATTGGAAGCCACGCTCCGAAAAACCCTATTATAATACCCACTATAAAGGTAACGATAACCTTCATACTGAAAAAACTTTCTCTTTCCATATTATTATTTTCTGTTACTTGTAATAATTCCATAAATTTAGAATGCCTATATTTTACACCTTTATATGCCAAAATTAAACCTTGCACAGACCCTGACTTTCTTTCATAATATCTTCTAGTTTTTGACCCTTTAAACCTATAGATTTTAGAGCATTGTCATTTTCTTCTAGATTTCTACACAGGACGATCCCCTTCTTCATGAGTTTTACCTTCTGCGCTGACGTGAGTGTTGTAAGGGCTGTTATAGGGTGTATTCCTGTCTCATCTATCAGGTCTTGTAGTCCTTCTCCTTTTGGATAATTCCACGATATTAGTTTCATCCCCACACACTTACTATATTTGATAGCATTTTTACTAAATCTAGTATTTGTTATGAGCCAATCCTCACTTATAAGTTCTTTACCGTCTTTTTGTTCTTTTTTTCTTATATCTTCAAAACGAGAGTGCACATAAAGCGCCACTTTTAAATCAGAAGCTATGCTAAGTTTATTATGGAATTTTATTTCTGCGCCGATCTTCTTTCCTTTTATTTCTGCGAGGATATCTACTTCATGCTCCACACACTCACCTTGTACCATAGTACCTACTTTTATATCTTTATATCCTTTTGCTTTCAAAATCTCTGCGATAAAGTTTTCAAATGGATACCCAGAAGGCCCTAGTGCAAGTATTGCACGTTTAAGTGAATACTTCGCAGCAACTGGTCGTTCAACATCTTCCAGATGCTTAAATGCATGTTTATAGATTACGTCTGTAGTCATCCCGTCTTTAAGCTCAGCTTCAATCTTTACTATCACCTCTTGTGTCGCAGTGTCTGATGCGCCAGAGCGCCTAAGTGACCTACGGAGCTTTTCCACATCAAATGCTTCTGCTGTCCCGTCTTGTTTTATGATCGTTACTTGTTTCATTACTTATATAATATCATATAAATTAGCCTAAATGCCTTATTTCTTGAAGAAACGAGGTATTTAGTGCCAAAAAGCTTGACTTTTCCCACTCATCTGATATTATCTCGTCAGAAATACAAAAACTTATATCGTAGTACATTGAAATTTAGGAAAGGATTGGTGGAAAAAATGGTTGATAAATTTGAGGCATACATGGCTGAGTTCTTCTTAATTAATAAGGGTGCTAGGTTTTGGATGCCAGGATCAACGGTATGTTTAATAGTAGCGATTTTCATATCTATTGCTTGTAGTTATCTTGCACTATTAAGCTATAATAGTGACCCATATACATTAAATGATTCTCTTTTAGAATTTTTTTCACTTAATACACCAGGAATGATTACTACCATAATCGCAATGTTTATATTCTCTTTTTTCCTTAGAGTAATTTTTCGGTCTCTTAAACAAATGAGAGATCTACCAGAATACATATTAGGAGAAGCCGGGGATTTGCTAGAGAATCTCTCTCTTGAGAAAGGTAAAGGTCCCGAAGGATTGCTAGAGCGTCTAGAAATTTTAATATTTTCTCAGACACTTAAGAGTCTGCTCAAAAAATCAAAAGAAGTAGGTGGAATTAAGCTCTTAAAAGAATGGTTGATAAAATATAAAAAACTAAAGGAATCTGACTCAAGAATTAATAGTATTGAAGAAGAAGAAAACGAAATCACAACTGAATTAAAGACTGAAAAAGAAGAGAGGGATAGCTTGAAGAGATCTCTTGTTCCGTAAGATTATTCAAATTTCTGCACAATAAGACAAAGGCATCTTAGCTCACACAGCTAAGATGCCTTTTTTCTATTCTATGATTCCTCCTCCTAGACATTCCTCACCGCTATATACAACGATAGACTGCCCCACAGCTACTGTATCCTGATTTTTATCAAATTCAATCATCACTTGGGAACCCGGCTTCCAAGTGATTTTACAATCCTGTAATTCTTGCCTGTAGCGAATACGCGCTTTGTATTTTTTATTTGTATCTGGCGTTCCACTTATCCAATTAACATCTTTTATCTTTATATTTTTAGTGTCTTTCTCTGAGCTTTCTGTAGTATGCGACACTGTAATAGTATTATTTTTAATATCTTTTGAGATTATATAATACGGTTTATCGTGAGTACCTTTATCTACTATCGTAAACCCGTGCCTCTGACCAATGGTTAAGAATGTCACACCGTCATGCTCGCCTATAACTTTCCCACTTTCATCTAATACACTTCCCTTTTTCTCTTCAATATAGTTCTTAAGAAAATCTGCAATATCAAGCTTACCTATAAAACACAGCCCTTGGCTATCTTTTTTCTTTGCAGTTGAAAGTTCAAACTTTTCTGCAAGCTCTCGTACTTTCGTCTTTGGGAATTCCCCCGTCGGGAATAGTGAACGTTTTAATTGCTCTTGTGTAAGAGTCCACAAGAAATAAGTCTGATCTTTATTGTCGTCATTGCCTACTAACATTTTGTATTTACCACCCTCTTCCCTGATTCTCGCATAGTGCCCTGTGGCTATGTAGTCCGCACCGTCTTTTAAAGCTTTATCTAAAAATGCACCAAATTTAACTTGCTTATTACACATTACATCTGGGTTTGGAGTATTCCCTTCTTTATATTCAGCAATCATATAGTCAATAATCCCTTCTTTATATTCTTTCTCTAAATCAAATGTTAGAAACGGTATACCAAGCTTCGCACATACTCGCATCGCATCTAACCTATCGCGCCTCCAATCACACGGCAAAAAGTCAGGGTGCCATACTTTTATGAACACACCTGTTACGTTATAACCTTGCTCCTTCAGGAGCGCAGCAGCTACAGAACTATCTACTCCACCAGAGAGCCCTACAAATACTCTTCGACTCTGCTCAGGGCATGCCTTTTTACCTTTAGATTCCATCTGCCTATAAAACCATAAAAAAATACTTTCGTCTAATTTAAGTAGATATTCTTCTTTCGTACATGCTCTTTAAATGTCACGCTATAGTGCATATTTCCATTCATATCAGATAAGAAAAATATATAGTCCGACTCTATTGGGTTTATTGTAGCGAGTATAGAATCAAGTCCTGGGTTTGAAATAGGCGTTGGAGGAAGTCCTTTATTAGTATAAGTATTGTACGGATGGTCTTCACGCAAATCTGCTGTGGTCAGAGTAAACGAATTCTTGCCATTTGCATAACTAAACACAGCGTCTACCTGAAGAGCCATTCCTATTCTTATCCGCTCCCATAGAATCCCTGAGATTGTCCTCCTTGTCTCTGTAGTCCTAGCTTCTTCTTCTAAGATAGACGCCATTTTTATTATCTCATCTATTGGTATTCCAGACGCTCTTATTTCTTCATCGATTTCTGCTATCTTTTCTATGAAGTTATTGTTAAGTTCACGCGCTACTTCTTTTGCTTCTACATTAGGTAAAAATAGATAAGTATCTGGGAACAAATACCCTTCTTTGCCAGCTACTAGTACCATGAACTCTTCTCTATTGAACGAATCTGATTTTGCTTCAAGAATCCTGCCTATCTCATAATTAGTAGCACCTTCTGGAATCACAACTTCTATTAAGTTCAAATCAAAATCTCCTGTTGTGATTCTCTTCGCCACACTCCAAACACTTTCTTTTTCATCAAAAAAGTAATCTCCAGAAAGTACTCCCTTCTCGCCATTAAAGATTATTGCAAGGTTCCTCAACCACAAAGACGACCGCACAATACTCTGCCTCTTAAGTTGATTTGCAACATCAGAAAGAGTACTGCCTTTTTCTATAGTTATGGTGCTTTCTCTAGGAAACTCTGAGGGAGCTCTCCATATCGCAACATAAAAGGCAGACACTACTATAAAAAGTGCAGCAGCAATCAGCACTGTTTTTCTTTTATGATAACTCAAATATATGATTGTTTTTCTATGGTATTTTGAGAAAAACTCTTTTAGTGTTCGTGATAAATTATACATATGTTAGATTGGAAGATCTGATGGTGCTTCTGATTTCTTTGAAGGCACTCTGCTTATTGTAGGCGTCTTCACATTACTTCCTGGGAAGTGGTACATTGTAGCAAGTTCTTCTGTGTTCATCACAAATGGCTGTGTCTTATATGGATGGAAAAAGTATGACCTTCTTCTATATGCGTCAAAAACTCTTCTTCTTGTATAGTTTTTAAGCTTTCCTTTATAGTCTTGCCACGGATAATCAAAATTCGTCATATACCGTGTCGGTATAAACTGATTTAACGTATTTGAGTTAAATTGTTTTGTAACACCAATAAGCCCTACGATATTAACTGGACGAAATTTATCTTTGTCGGCTATATAAATACCACGTATACCTACATCAAAAGCAAGTTTTGTAAGACTTCTTTCAATAGAAGCAATCGTGTCCTGCTCACCTTTACTCAAACTCGGTATCTCTGGGAACCCTGCTGGTGATAAATTTCGTGCACTTTTCGTTTTTGGGTCTCTTTGCATTAATTTATTAATCTCATCTTCTACTTCATCCTTCCATCCAGTTGTACCAAACCAAGTACCTTTCTTTTTCTTTTCATTTTTATTTACTCGTATCATTATTTGAAGCCAAATCTGCTCTCCTTTACCAAGACCTCCCATAAATTCAATCATTGGTGCCATAGGATCTATTTTAAACTCTTCTTTAGGGTCTTTATCAAGTCCATAATCAATATATGTTTTTATAGGATATGCATCAGCTTCTTTGAGTTTAAAATCAGCACCCCAAAGACTTTTCTCATTCAAATCAAATCTAATCATTTTTGTATAATCATCTGCCTCTATTACTTCCACTTCAGGGTATTGTGCATATATCTGAGCTTCTACTACTTCTCTCCAAAATGTACGAGTTCTTATAAAAAACTTTACCTCACCTTCAATAGAGGCTATCTCCATTGAGAAAGTTGTCCTTGCTTTACCTATAATAACTCTGTCAAACCACGTAGCCTCTCCACCGCTTTGATGAAGACCACTAAACACAGACTCCATAGCAAGCGGTGACTTTAATATTTCCCTTGGAAGCTTTACTTCTAGTAGGACATGTTCTTGCTTATGAAAGAAATTTATCCTTACATATATTTTCCAAAATTTAAAGAAGATATAAAGTAAAAAAAGAGGCAACCATATAGGATACAATACCCATATTATAGAAAAGATGTCATTAAACAGCTCTGGAGCCATCCTTAATAGAACATAAAGAATAACAATCAATACAGAAATTAAAAACCCAAAGACTGGGAATCCTACTTCATCGCCAATAAATTTTAATGCTTTGTCACCTGCCATATGTATATATAATACCACGAAAACAATACAAGAAAACACCCGTAAGCTTCAGCTTACGGGTGTTTTCTTGTTTATTTAGCTAGTGAGTACTCTCCTTTCTTATTTACTTTGAAAAAATTTCTATTTTGTAGATTCACTATGATTGTATTATCTTTTATATATCGCTCTTTTCTAACCTTACTTATGATATCTTCTCTTGTAAGAGGTCCGTTTTTCTTTAGAATTTCAGAAATAACATCTTTTACAACACCACTTGAATATCCCCACTCTCTAAGTGCATAGAGTCCTCTTCCTACAAGTACAAAACGTGGGTCTTTAATAAGTTCATTGTGACATGTTGCCGTGTGAGCCTTTCTCGCAAAGAAATCCCCTATTGCTTTTGAAACTTCAGTAAAGTGCATTGGTGAACCATGCTTCTTGATAGCCAAGTATGCATAATCACGCATTCCTTTTACCTTAACATTTGAAGATTCTGCAACACCCCATTCTCCAAGAGGATTTTTGCCGAGCATCTTAGAAATCATTAACCATCGTTTTGCATTGTCATCATTTCTATATTTTTTATTTAAATCTTTTACTTCACCCAAGAATCTAGAAAGTAAATCTTGTTCTGAAACAAGGTCTTCATAAGAAAGACTTTTATAAACATTCTTAAGGCCTTTGCTTACTGTATTTTGAAGATCGTTGTCTGTATACCAATAACTCTTAAATTCGTCTCCTTCTTTTTCTTTATTAAATTCGTCTCCAAGATCAAGTAAAAGTAGCATATGGTTCTGAGCACTTGCATCTCTTGATACTAATTCCATTAGCTCGTCTTCCGCGACGATACCACCTAAAGAGTCAATAGCTGAAGATAGCTCATTGAGTGTTGGTTGTTCGTTTGAAAATATGTCTGATTTTCTAATACTCGCTAATGCTGCATTCTCAATCTGTCGTACACGCTCTCGTGTGATACCGTATTTATTCCCTATTGCTTCAAGGGTCATTTTGTTAGGACTCTTACCAAGGCCGTATCGATTAGTAACCACTTCTCGAGCACGATCAGGAAGCACGACTAAGATGCGCTTTGTGACTTGTTTTGGCTTAAATGTTATTGCTGCAGACATATTAAGTGTTAGTAAATGATTAAGTATTAAATTATTATTATTTGACTATACTATACTTTTACCATAAAAGCAAATATTATGCAAGAGAGATTAACTCGTGACAATACTGACGATTTTGCCCTTTATATATATCACCTTTTCTACATTTTTACCTTCTGTCCATTTCTTTACATTCTCATCTCTCAGAGCCTTTTCTTTTACTTTTTCTTCTGTCTCGTCCACAGATACCTCAATAGAACCCCTAACCTTTCCGTCTATTTGGATGGCTATTTGAGCTGTCTCCTCAATAGTCTTTATTTCATCATATTCTGGCCATTTTTGACTCAAGACTGAATCTTTTCCACCAAGCTTTTCCCAAAGCTCTTCAGCTGTGTGTGGAGCAAATGGGGCAAGCAGAACAAGCAAACTTGCATAATCCTCTTTTGCTATTTCCTCTTTCTTTTCCATTTCATTTACAAGTATCATAAGTGTACTAATAGCAGTATTGAATTTCATCGTTTCAATATCTTCTCCAACTTTTTTGATTGTGCTATCAAGTGCTATATTAGACTTTATGTCTTTTACTTTTTCGTTTATCCTCCATACTTTTTCAATGAATCTTCTTACTCCTACTATATTATCAGTACTCCATGCTATTGCCTGGTCAAAAGGTCCCATAAACATTTCATACAAACGTAAACTATCTGCACCAAAGTTTTCTACCACTTCATCTGGATTTACTACATTACCTTTTGATTTGGACATCTTCTCTCCCCCTTCTGCCAATATCAAACCATGCGAAGTCCTCTTCTGATATGGTTCATGTGTTGGTACTACTTTTATGTCATATAAAAATTTATGCCAGAAACGTGAGTACAATAAATGAAGTGTTGTATGTTCCATCCCTCCGTTATACCAGTCCACTGGTGTCCAGTATTTAAGATTCTTCTCATCTGCAAACGCTTCGTCATTGTCAGAGTCAGCATAGCGCAAATAGTACCAAGAAGAGCCTGCCCAGTTTGGCATTACATCTGTCTCTCTTTTGGCTTCCCCACTACAGCTTGGACATTTTACATTTACCCAATCTGTAGCTTTAACAAGTGGCGACTCTCCAGAGTCAGTTGGCTTGTAGTCTTCTATCTCTGGAAGCTCTATTGGTAAATCTTCCTCTGGTACTGCCACAGACCCACACTTCTGACAGTGAATAATAGGTATTGGCTCTCCCCAATAACGCTGACGTGAGAATACCCAGTCACGGAGTTTGTATTTGACAACTTTCTTACCATTAACTTTTTTAATAACTTCATCTTTATCAACTAAATTTGATTCAACGATTAGTAAGTTAAATTTATTTGCAAAGTCATTATCCCTTTCATCATAAGCAGGAACTGCCATTATTGCCCCTGTTCCGTACTCCACCATTACATAATCAGCTATAAACACAGGTATCTCTTCTTTATTTGCAGGGTTTATAACCTTAACACCTTTTAATTCTACTCCTGTTTTTTCTTTTCCTTCTGCGGTTCGCTCTATTTCTGTCTTCTTTTTTGTATCTTTAATATATTTTTCAACCTCATCAAAATTTGTAATTTGCTCTTTAAGTTTCTGTACTAACTGATGCTCCGGTGCTAACACCATATATGTCGCACCGAAAATAGTATCTGGCCTTGTAGTAAAGACATCTATTTTTTCATCTCTTCCTTTTATATCAAAGCTTATCTCAGCTCCTTCACTTTTTCCTATCCAGTTTCTTTGTTGTATTTTTATAGGCTCCAAATAATCTACATCATCGAGATCTTTATCAAGCCTATCTGCATACTTTGTTATCGCAAGCATCCACTGCTCTTTCTGCCTCTTCTCTGTCTCTCCACCACAACGCTCACAATGTCCATCTACCACTTCTTCATTGGCAAGGCCAATCTTACAAGACAAGCACCAATTAATAGCAACACTCGCTTTATAAGCCAGACCTTTTTTAAACATCTGCAAGAAAATCCACTGTGTCCATTTATAATACTTGGGGTCAGTCGTATTTATCTCTCGTGACCAATCAAAAGAAATGCCAAGCATTTTAATCTGCCTTCGGAAGTTGTCTGTATTTTGTTTTGTTACTTCTCTCGGATGTATTCCAGTTTTAAGTGCATAGTTCTCAGTAGGTAGTCCAAAAGCGTCCCAGCCTATTGGGAAAAGTACATTTTTACCCTCTGCCCTCCTCTTGCGAGCTATTACATCCATACCAATGTATGGTCGTGGGTGTCCAACGTGGAGACCATCACCTGATGGATATGGGAATTCAACTAAAAGATAAGATTTTTCTTTTTTAGAAAAATCTTCAGCTTTGTATGGCTCATCTTTCTCCCATTTCTCCTGCCACTTTTTTTCTATTTTTTTGTGATTATATTTCTCCATAAATCATAAGGTTAGTGAAGTGAAATATACTTTTTCAAAAGTCTGGCCGAGCAAAGCGAGGAGATCCGAAGATTTTTGAAAAAGCATATTTTACGAAACACTAACGATCTTTTTTTACTGGATACAAATCCGGATCTATCGTCCTCTCAAAACAAACTTCTCCAACACCGTGTGCCCAATTTGAATCCTCTATACCTGGACCACCAAATGGTTTTGCTATTCGTATATTTTCACCTGACAATCTAGCGTTTTCTTTATTAAACACTGCACATAATTCAAAACTTAAACTAGAAATTACATTGTATCCGTATCCTTCAAATGTTTGTTGATCAATTGGAACCATAAAACTTGATATAGGATCATCAAGCTCTTCTAAACTCTCTGGAAGTCTTTCTTTGTTCTGCCAAAATCTTATTACTTGGGATTGAATACCTTGTAAATCATGTACTTTTTGTTCATCAAATCGTACAAGCCTTTGACTTGTAGGAGAGCCAATAATAAAGAAGCCTGAAACAATTGCAATAAGAACAACCAAAGCTGTTATCCAGCCTATCATTTTGGCTTTTTTTACCTCTCTTTCCCACTTACCTTTTAAGTCATACATATAGTATCCGAACACAGCACCTGTGACTATAAGTACTGCTACTATCTTCAATACAAATTGTGTACTTAAGTCCCCTCCTAAGAATTCATTAATTAATCTTATAAGTTGAATGATTATAGTCACACCCGCCACAAACAATGTAAAGTAGATCAGCCACTTTCTTATCCAAAGCCCTTTCTTTTCAGGATTTTTACGTACATCTCTATTAAGCACTTTTGTAAGTACTAAATATGTTGGGAATATTATAATAAGTGATGCAATAGAGAAACGAACAGCCGATGAGAAATTCCCTCTATAGAAGTCGAGCTGATCTGGGAATAGTATATTTATATAATTAAATAATAGTGCAAGTAAACTAAATGCACTTACATAAAGCGCTACCATAGCACCCACATAAAGGAAGAAGTCCTTTGGTGTTACCTTTGTTTTTATATTTTCCATAATGCCTTAATTATATCCTAAACTCTATAACGTCGCCATCTTGTACTATGTATTCTTTACCTTCAGTCCTTGCCCAACCCTTCTCTCGCGCTGTAGCCATTGTTCCTGCCTCTACAAGCTTGTCATAAGAGATTATCTCAGCACGGATAAATTTATCTTTAAAGTCAGTATGTATTGCCATCCCTGCGACTGGTGCCGTAGAGTCTCGCAAGATTGTCCATGCGCGAGTCTCTTCTTTTCCTGTCGTAAAGTATGTTATCAAGTTTAAAAGTTCATAGCCTTTTCGTATCAAGTTATTGATACCGCTTTCTAGTACTCCAAACTCCCTTCTAAACTCATCTTTGTCGTCGTCACTTACATCTTTAAGTTCGTTTTCTACACTCGCATCTACTTCTACCCATTTGGAATTAGTACTCTCAAAGAAGTCCATAAGTCTTTGATATCTGTCGTCTTCAATGTTTTTACCATCTGATTTTTTATTAAGTACGTACAAAAAAGGCTTCATTGTTAAAAGATTTAATTGTTTTATCGCTAACACCTCTTTCTCATCTAAATCTAAAGAGTTTGCGAGTTTTCCTGCAGTTAGTGCTTGCTCCACTTTTTTTAATACTTCTTGTTCTATTATTGCATCTTTGTCTCCACCTCTTACTTCCTTTTCCATATTTGAAAGTCTTTTGGTAACAGTCTGTAAATCCGCTAGTATGAGCTCTAGGTTTATAACTTCTATATCATCAAGCGGATCTACTGCTCCGTTTACATGTACTACATCTGGGTCGTCAAATACTCTTATCACCTCTGCTATTGCATCTACCTCGCGAATATTAGACAAGAATTTATTACCTAAACCTTCACCCGTAGACGCTCCTTTTACAAGCCCTGCAATGTCTACAAACTCCACCGCTGCAGGAATAGTCTTCTTAGTTTCAGACAAACGACTCAACACACCAAGTCTTTCATCAGGCACAGCAACTACGCCCACTGATGGGTCTATGGTGCAGAATGGAAAGTTCTCTGCGGGAACTGATTTTTTTGTTAATGCATTAAAAAGTGTTGATTTGCCTACATTGGGCAAACCAACAATGCCTATAGCTAAAGCCATTTAGCTATTCTATATTAAAATCCCCAAAATT
>JABGQE010000018.1 GCA_018648925.1 bacterium
ACAAAAAATCTAACATCTTGCCAAAATGATGTAAAAAGTGTCTAACTTGTGGAAATTTTGTGGATAAGTATGTACGTATTCTTTCACAACATACATTTGCCTGGCGCCCCAGCCAAACCCTCCCGCAGGCGGCAAATGTTGTTGTTACAGAACACTTACTTCTGGACCGTCCTCTTTATCTTCTATTTCATATCCTTTTTCTTTGAGTTTGTCGCGAAGTTTGTCGGCTTTTTCAAAGTCTTTACTTTTTCGCGCTTTTTCTCTTTCATCCACAAGGACTTTAATAGTCTTTGGTAATTTACCTAGTTCAAGCTTTTCACCACGGCCAGAAAGCAGATCAACAAGTTTTTTATTAGAATGATCAAGTCCAAGCCCTAATACTTTGTCAAACTCAAGGAGCGTTGAGCGTTTGTCTTCTTTTGGAATACCCTCGTCTTTTGTTAAGTCCCATATAAGAGCTATTGCTTTAGGAGTGTCTAGGTCATCATTTATAAACTCATGAAATCTATTTTTATATTCTTTATTAACTTCTCCATCTTTCGCACCGTACTCCTCTACAAAATGTTTGTGAAGCTTAAACAGTGCAGTTTGTGCACCTTCAAGCGCTTCCCATGTGAAGTTGGACTGTGTGCGGTAATGCGCAGTTAAAAACCAATAACGTAAAGATAGAGGAGAAAAACCTTTATCAATTACATTTTTTAAAAATACTGTATTACCGACAGACTTGGCGATCTTTTGTCCATCTACAGTTATAAATTCATTATGCATCCAATAATTTACAAACTGTTTTCCTGTGACAGACTCTGTCTGCGCTATTTCATTGTTGTGGTGTACCGGTATATGATCCACACCTCCTGTGTGTACGTCTATCTGATTACCAAGAAGTTTACGGCTCATTGCAGAACATTCTATATGCCAACCAGGGAAGCCGACACCCCAAGGTGAATCCCATTCTTGTTGCCTTTGTTCTTCGGGCTTTGAAAACTTCCAAAGTGCAAAGTCAGTAGGGTTTTTCTTTTCCTTATTTTTTTCAACACGCGCACCTTCTTCTAGTCCTTTAGTATTTATATTGCCGAGTTTGCCGTAATCATCGCGCAGAGATGTGTCAAAATATATTCCATCTGAAGTTTTGTATGTATAACCCTTTTCATCTAGGGTTTGAATGAAAACAATTTGCTCAGGGATATTTTCAGTAGCTCTAGGAAAATCTATTTCATCTATATTGATATTAAGCTTTTGCATATCATCCATAAACGCATCAGTGTATTGCTTTATAATCTTCTTTACTTTTACACCTTCTCTTTTTGCACCACTTTCTATTTTATCCTCCCCCTCGTCAGCATCTGATGTTAGGTGTCCTACATCTGTAATATTTATAACTTGTTTTATATCATAGCTATTATAAGCAAACATTCTTTTAAGGACATCAGCAAAAACATATGCACGTAAGTTGCCAATATGAGCATAGTGGTACACTGTAGGTCCACAATTGTACATAGTAACCACGCCATCTTTGCGTGGTACAAATTCCTCTTTTTTATTACCTAAAGTATTTTGGAGTAGTATTGGCTTCATTTTGCTTTTAGAGCATTCGTCTAATCTTAAAGTATATGAACATAATTAATGCTAATGTAAGCATTATACCCATAATTATCCAAAAGTCATTGTGGCTTCCTACTATTGGTAAGGTTTTTGTATTCATACCAAATATAGATGCAATAAGAGAGAGAGGAAATGTCACGAGCGCCATTATAGTCAAGGTCTTCATTACTTCATTTTGTTTTGTGGAAAGAAGTGAATCGTTAGTCTGGCGGAGCTCATAAAGTGAATCATTGTGCATTCCTATCATGCTATTTACTCTGTAATATTCACTAACTATAGATTTAATATGATGTGAAAAATCTTGTCCGAAGAATTTTATACCAGCTTCTTCAAATGAATCTAGGACTTCTTTATGAGAACGCATTGCTTGTTTGAAATTAAGTAGGTCGCGACTTACAACAGAAAGAGCGACTACCATTTCCTTTTCATGACCTTTAAAAATATCTTCTTCAACAGTCTCAAGCGCATCGTCTATGTATTCTAGTTCATGTTCAAGTGATTTGTATAACTTTTTAATCATAAAGAAAAACACAAAACCAGCGTGTGTGCCTATGTCGCTTTTGTCTAGTATTGAATTTGTTTCAAAAATCTTTGAAAATTTATGAAGAGGGTCTATGGTGTCGTAACGTGTAGTAATAATAAAGTCTTTACCAACTATAAAATCAATTTCTTGGTTCTGCTCGTGGTTATGGGTGTGTTTGAAAGCAGGAAAATGAAGTATCAAATAGATAAAATTATCATGTAAATCTACACGAGGTTTTGTCGTAGGCATTAGAAGTTCTTCTGCGACAGTAGGGTGGATAGAATATTCACTCATCACTTTGTGGACCTCTTCTTTGGTAGGAGATTCAAGGTCAATCCATGTGACATCCTTATGAGTATATTTTGTTAACATGCTTTTATTATAACTATTTGCAAGTTTGCCAACAAGTGGATTTTGTACATAAGTTTATTGTTTGACCGTATTCTAAAATTTTGCGATAATTAAAACTAATTATGAAACCTTTCCAACAAATAAATCTGCAAAAAAATAAAAGTTCTGTCTTTACTATGGTTGTTGTGATACTGCTTGTAGCAGGGGCATTTTTCTCAGGATTATTTATAGGTGGAAATAAAAACGGAAGAATTAGTGCAGCTGCACCCATATCAACTGACGGAAGTCTAACGCCTGCAGTGATAGACTTCTCACCTCTTTGGAAGGCTTGGAACGCTATAAATGAGAAGTTTGTTCCAGCTACGACGACTGATGCTATTACAGATGAAGATAAACTTTATGGGACTATACAAGGACTCGCAGGCTCTCTAGGAGACCCATATACAGTATTTTTCCCACCTGAGGATGCAAAGGTATTTGAAGCAGATATAAGAGGTAATTTTGAAGGTGTTGGTATGGAAATAGGGATACGAGATAAAGTGCTTACTGTGGTAGCACCTCTTAAAGGAAGTCCTGCAGAAAAAGCTGGCATGATGTCAGGCGACAAAGTTTTAAAGATTGACGAGACTCCGACAGACGGCATGACGATAGACAAGGCAGTAAAGCTTATTCGAGGAGAGGGAGGTACTGCTGTTAATCTTACAGTATTTCGTGAAGGTGAAGATGAACTTCTTACGATAGAGATCATACGAGGTACGATACAAATCCCAACTATTGATACAGAGCTGCGTGAAGACGGTATCTTTGTGATATCTCTCCATAACTTCTCTGCAATATCATCCAATTTATTTAGAGAAGCATTGCGTGAATTTATAGTTTCTGGAACTGACAAGATGATCCTTGATCTTCGTAGTAATCCTGGTGGATTCTTGGAAGCAGCGATAGATATGGCGAGCTGGTATTTGCCAGCAGGGAAAGTGGTTGTGACAGAAGACTTTGGAGACAATGGAAAGCCGAGAGTTCATAGAAGCAAAGGTTACAATATTTTTACAGATAAATTACAAATGATGATACTTCAAAACCAAGGTTCAGCTTCAGCATCAGAGATCTTAGCGGGAGCACTTTCTCAACACGGTATAGCAACACTTGTAGGTACAAGGAGTTTTGGAAAGGGTTCAGTGCAAGAGCTTGTACATATTACTCCAGATACTTCACTTAAGGTTACTGTAGCGCGTTGGCTTACACCTAACGGAAGTTCAATTTCAGATGGAGGGCTCTCTGCAGATGTGGAAGTAGAATTTACCTCAGAAGACTTTGAAGCGGGGATTGACCCACAACTTGATAAAGCAGTAGAACTTCTGTTAGAATAGAAACCTATGAAAATAATACTATTAAAAGACGTGCCAAAAATTGGGGTAAAGAATACTGTTAAAAATGTGTCAGACGGATATGCTATGAATTTTTTATTTAAAAATGGATTAGCAGAACCAGCAACACCAAAGAAGATAAAGAATCTTGAGAAAGTAAAACAAAATCAAGATACTGAAGATCAGATAAACCAAGACTTACTTACTAAAAATATGCGCTCACTTGATGGCGCTCGAGTGGAGGTGGAAGGTAAGGCAAATGAGCAAGGACACTTATTTAAAGGTATTCATGTGGAAGAGATAGTCGCTGAACTTAAAAAACAGGATCACATAGACCTCAAACCAGAACATATAGAATTAAAACATCCCGTCAAAGAAACAGGGGAGTTTGATATCACTGCAAAAGTAGGAGACATAAAAGCAGTATTTAAGTTAGTTGTAAGTGCTATATAAATAAAAAACCACCGGCTCAAAGAGCCGGTGGTTTTTTATTTATTATTTAAACAACAACGTCTACGATTTTTTTGACTACAGTTTTACCGTCAAAATGTAGCTTTCTTGTATTACGGAAGTTTATTTTCCCTGGTTTTAGAGCAAAGAGAGTATGGTCTTTACCTACGCCCACATTCTTACCAGCCATTATCTTAGTACCTCTTTGGCGTACGATAACAGACCCGACTTTAGCGGTTTCTCCTGAGTATAGTTTGGTGCCCAGATATTTTGGGTTTGAATCACGTAGGTTTTTTGCTGAACCTCCAGCTTTTTTATGTGCCATAATTGTTTATAATGTAAGTATGAATATAGCAGAACTATATAGAAAAAGCAAGCAAAAGCTTGATGATTTGTCTCAAAGTGAGCTATATACTATAGCTCTAATAATCCTCATCGGATTTGCTGGTTTTGGCTTAGGACGGCTATCCCTCATTGAGGATAGTAGAGAACCAGTGAAGATAGAATACCCTGAATATCTTTCAGCTAGCGTATTAAACGCTGGAAAAGCAGTCAGTGGTGCAGATATACCATCTATAGCTAAAGGGCTCCTTATAGCCTCTAAAAACGGCTCCAAATACCACTTCCCATGGTGTTCTGGAGGAAAGAGGATATCAGAGAAAAACAAAATCTGGTTTGACTCTGTAGATGAAGCTCGCAAAGCTGGTTACACCCCAGCAGGGAACTGTAAAGGCTTGAAATAATTGACTTAATTTGACTCAATGCTAGAGTGTAGATAGAAGTAGAGTGTAGTTAATGTTTTATTTTTTAATCTTTTTAGGGGGCAGAGAGATGAAAAAGAAATGTTTTTATACGCCGATAATTTTTATTTTAATTTTATTTTTTTTATCATTTAATTCTGTAAAAGCTGGAAAACATTTGGATTTGGGGCTTTCAGAAAAGATGATAAGAGAACACTTAATAAAAAAAGACCATGAACAAGATTTGGTACCAATCGGTGTTCTAAGAGTTCCTGGTTGCGGAGGTATGATTATGTACATACCTTTTGTAACATTTGAGAAATCTAAAGAGTATAAGAAAATTCGGAATATGCAACCTAGAGATTTGGATCAAAATGATGTAAAAGCTCGGGTTACATTGAAAAATGGAAAATTAGAAAGGTTTGAGGTAAAGATGAATAATGGTGTGTGGATTTCGGTTTATCCTAAGCCGAAAAAAAGAGAGAGAGAACAAACACCTTTGCCGCAACACCTTTCATGAACACGTAGTATACGTCTTAAGATTCGTATAAAATATAGAGAGAGTCCAGTCAAGGAACTTCTGGGCTCTTTTTTATTGACAAAAAAATTTGACTGCTATGATATAATAAAAGAATAATAAAGAAAATACCATGATGTACGAAGCAATAAAGAATTTTAATAAACAATTTGAATATGAGCCTATTATAGAGAATGCTGATAATCTTGAAAAGAAAGATAAATTTATCGTTGCAGGAATGGGTGGTTCGCATTTGGCTGCTGGGCTTTTAAAGATCTGGCGACCAAAACTTGATCTTACTATCCATAGGGATTATGGATTACCAGCAGTATCTACTAAAGAGCTTTCAGAAAATCTTATAATACTAAGTTCATACTCTGGTAATACTGAGGAGGTAACGGACGCAGAGGAAACTATTGATGTTCGTGAAAATTTAATAAAAAAAGATCTATCGTCAGTTGTTATATCTACAGGAGGAGAGCTTATAGAGTTAGCCAAAGAAGATTTGACTCCATATGTACAAATACCAGATACAGACATACAACCAAGAAGTGCTCTTGGATATTCTTTGAGTGCACTATTAAAGGTGATAGGGGATGAAGATACTCTGAAAGAATTGAGTAAGCTTACAGAAACTCTTAATCCGTCTGAATATGAAGAAGCTGGAAAGCAATTAGCAGAAAAACTAAAAGGCAAAGTGCCGGTAATATATTCTTCAACACAAAATATGCCAATAGCTTACAACTGGAAGATTAAGTTCAATGAAACAGGGAAAATCCCAGCATTTTATAATGTACTGCCAGAAATGAATCACAATGAACTTGAAGCATATTCTATAAAAGAGCTAACAGAAAAATTTCATTTTTTAATCTTAAAAGATGCAGATGATGATGAAAGGGTGCAGAAAAGGATGGAAGTTTTGGAGAAGTTATACAAAGACAGGGGATTGCCAGTGGATGTAATAGAGATAGAAGGTAAAGACAAATACCATAGAGTTTTCGCATCACTTATTCTTGCAGACTGGACAGCGTATTACACTGCACAGCAGTATGGGCTTGAAGCAGAGAAAGTACCTATGATAGAAGAGTTTAAAAAGTTGATTAAATAATATGTATTTACTATTTGATATAGGAGGGACAAAGATGAGATTAGCTCTGTCAAAAGATGGTGAGGTTTTTAATGAGCCAAAGGTTGTACCAACACCGAAAGATTTTACTGAGGCTATGAAAGTTTTTAAAGAAGTTGCGGACGGGCTCTTAGAAGGAAGGAGTATTGAAAAAGCTGTTGGTGGAATGCGAGGACCCTTTAATAAAGATAAGACAATTATTGTAAACTCTTCAGCACTGCCACTTTGGGATAATAAACCACTTAAGGAAGAACTTGAGAAGGCTGTAGGCGCGCCAGTGTTTATAGAAAACGACACAGCGATTGTTGGACTAGGGGAGATGCACAGCGGAGCAGGGAAAGGTGCGGAGATTGGAGTCTATATAACAGTAAGTACAGGTGTTGGTGGTGCGCGTTTTGTAGATGGGAAAATAGATAAAAGTACATTTGGATTTGAACCAGGGCATCAGATTGTAGATATTGAAGAAGACGGGGACCCAGTGAGCTTAGAAGACCTTGTTTCAGGTACTGCTCTTGAGGAGAGAACTGGAAAAAAGGCATATGAAGTGACAGACCCTGCAATATGGGACGAATTAGCAAAAACTTTTGCATATGGTTTGTATAATATAATACTGCAGTGGTCTCCGAGTATTGTAGTACTCGGTGGCCCTATGATAGTGGGGGATCCATCTATGGATGTAGAGGTAATTAAAAAATACTTAAATGAGATTAATACTAAGTTTCCAGAGCTCCCTGAGATCAAGGAAGCAGAACTCGGAGATTTTGGTGGTTTGCACGGAGCGCTCGCTTTTATAAAACAGCAAAAAAAGGTAAAATAAGTGTAATGAGTAATACAAAAAAGAAATGGTATAACAATACACCTACTTTGATAGCACTTGTGACAGGGTTTGTAAGTACGGCGCTTTCTCTTGCAAATGTACTAATGGCTATAGGAAAATAATGAAATTTAATATTACAATTTTAATATTAAGTATTGTTGGTATTTTTGATACCTCATACCTGACAATAAAAAGGTTTACTCATAAAAGTGTAAACTGCTCTGTATTTGAAGGGTGTGACTTTGTAACCACAAGTAGCTACTCTGCAATACTTGGAGTGCCTGTTGCTGTGTTAGGGATAATATTTTATGTATCAGTATTCGCATTAACTCTCTGGTATCTAAAGTCAAAGAATAAAAAAGTCCTTATGTCTATCCTAGGGCTCTCCGGTGTAGGACTCTTAATGTCTATATGGTTTGTATATACGCAAGCATTTATTTTAGATGCATACTGTCTCTACTGCCTCGTTTCTGCGGGATTATCCACAACTATTTTTATACTTAGTTTAATTGCAGTGTTAAAATCTAAAGATACTAATATAACAATTGATACACAATATGAGACGAATAATTAAAACAGACTCAGCAATAGTTTTATTACGATTAGCTCTTGGTTGGCTTTTCCTATATGCAGGACTTACAAAAGTTGTAGACCCTAGCTGGACTTCAAAAGGTTTTCTTGAGCATGCCAATACTTTCTCAGGATTTTATGGATGGCTTGCATCACCTAATGTTTTACCAGTCATTGATCTCCTAAGTCAGTGGGGACTTACTATTATAGGTGCAGTCTTGATACTTGGAATACTTGTAAGATTTAGCTCATATCTAGGAGCATTAATGATGATTTTGTTCTATTTCCCAGCACTTACGTTCCCATATGTAGGAGAGCACTCATTCATAGTAGACGAACATATAATATACGTAGCAGCGTTTCTAGTGCTTGCCAGTATGAGCTCAAACCATATGTGGAGCTTAGCTGGGCTGTTTAAAAGCCGTATGAAAGGGTAGTTCTATAGGACTTGACAAACATTGACAATATGTTATGATAGGTGCAGAAATCGACTTCGGTCGGTTTTTTGCTTTTATAGGGTTTTCTTTATAAAAGCATTAATAATAATAAAAAATAGCTTATCATAGAAATAACGATATTAATCTTGTCACTTCTTAGTTCAACTACCGGTGCTCCACTCGTGGAAGCTTCAGTAGTAGAACAGAAGGGAAGTATGATTCAAATAGATAATACGAGATTCATAGAGTCTCCAACAGTTGAAGAGTACGTACGAGAGCACTTTGAAAATTATCCAGTTATGGCAGAAGTTGCCGGATGTGAATCAAGCTTCCGACAATTTGGTAAAAATGGCGATATAATAAGAGGCAGGGTTAATGATGATGACGTCGGGGTAATGCAGATCAATGAGTATTACCATGGCGACACAGCAGATAGGCTTGGTATCAATTTATACACGCTTGAAGGTAACATAGATTATGCGACGTATCTCTTCGAAAAAGAGGGGACCAGTCCATGGCTTGCATCTTCCAAATGTTGGGGAGTTGAGAATCATATAGCTAAGAGATAATTAAAATAAAAACACCACATATCGAAAGACATGTGGTGTTTTTATATATCTATGTACATAAATCAAACTCATGTTTTTATAGTAAGTATAAGCAGGGAAGGTATCGTCTTGGCGAGATGGGATTTAAAACATATGCGTCGTACAATATATCTTTTGCGACATACCTAATAAAACAAAAGGTTGTACTTCTCTTAATGCACCTTCCCTTTAGTATTAAAAATGCACCTGAGCGCCTCTATAGGCTTTCTATTACTAACGATGATATGTTCATATCAATCTATGTACTAAATAGCATTTCTTAATTCCCTCAAATATCTTTATCTAAATTTATTTAATTTCTTTTTATAAAAACTATTTTTTAATTTTTCTTAAACATTCTTAATATTACTGAGTTTGCGACCATAACCTACTGGTACCTTAGTACCTATAAATACGTCTTAGAAGTCATTTTTTTAATACTTTTTACCACTTCTATATTCCCTCTTAATTAATTCAAAACCTAAGCGTCGCACAATATGTCATACTATTTTTATAGATAATCTATAGGATTTAAATATGCATTGAGTGGTGCCACTGGGATATTTGCATCAGCACAATTTGTTTTACTTTTATAATCCCCATAACGGACAATTTGCACCCCCTGACTTGCATAAACTGTAAAGTGTAAATGTGGTCCAGTGGAGTAACCCGTGTTACCAGAATAGCCTACCGTGTCGCCTGTGATTACCGTGTCGCCTTTTTTGACACTTATAAAACTCATATGAGCATAGAGAGTTGTTAGCCCATTATTGTGCTTTATCAATAAAAATTTACCGTATGAATAGCATCCACTTACTGCATCAGTATTACCTACCGCTGTCACTACTCCAGTAAGAGCAGCTTTTACTTTTGTGCCTTGCGATGCACGGAAGTCCATACCATTATGCCCACTACCATTATACCCACCGGATTTAGCAAACTTTGTATTACCGAAATATTGAGTAATATGAACTTTATCAAGTGGCCATGAAAGAACTCCCTTCCCCGCTTTTGCAATTTTTGAAGTATCTATTTCTATTTTAAGTTGAGACTCTAAATCTAAGAGCTCACGCTCAAATGCTTTACGCGCTTCTACTTTTTCGTCAAGGAGATTCTGATAATTAGACTCCTTGTTTTTCGTAATACTAAGAAGTGTGTTTTTATCTTTCCTATTTATATCTAGAACATATTTTTGATCAGAGAGATCACCCTTAAAATCTCCAAGTTCATTCTTCTTTTTCTGTGTTTGAACTTTTGTTTCTTTAAGTTCCTCTTTTAATCCTGTAAGGCGTTTTACGTCATCACGCATTTTAGACTGAAACTGCTGAAGTGTTTCTATTTGATTAAGAAAACCTGAAAGATCCTTATTAGAGAGAACTATTTCTATAAGAGAGTCAGACTCTATTTCATTCATTGTACGGATTGTTTCTGCTATAACTTCTGTATTCTTGCTAATGTTTTTTTCTTTATCATCTATATCTAAAGACAGTTCTTCTATTTGATAATTAGTAGAGTCTATTCTATTTTGAGTAAGTTTTATATCAGTTGAAATCTTTTGTCTTGAAATATCAAGA
Organism: bacterium; assembly: GCA_018648925.1. Classification (GTDB taxonomy): domain Bacteria; phylum Patescibacteriota; class Minisyncoccia; order Phycocordibacterales; family UBA2163; genus UBA2163. Next base: position 10,662 of record JABGQE010000018.1, read on the forward strand.
GTTTTTACTTCACTTGTAAGCGTTTGTTTTTCTTCACCAACTTCTTCTAAATCATCTTGGTATTGAGCAATCTCTTTTTCTAATTCTTGGATCTTTGTATTTCTATCAGAAATTCTATCTTTTAATTGATCTACTAACGATGCATCAACATTATTTACAGTTAAAAACCCTGCAATTATTAGGACAATAGCAATTATCAAAAAAAACTGATTAATTTGCTTAAACATAGAATCATTATAACAAAAAATCCGCAATTTGCGGATTTTTTGTTTATTTTAAAGATTTAATTAATTTTTAGTACAACCAATTTCGGTAAGTGTAGCAGTACAGGTTGCTGAACCACCGCCCTCATAATGACCACATGGATCTCCTCCTGACTCCGCGCAGTATGCCGGACTATATACACATGTATTTCCAGTATTTTGCCTGAAATGATTAGGTATACTACAGCCCCCTACATCTCCAGAACATGACGCTCCATTTGTACTGCTATAACTCGCATTAGAACTCCATCCACTAGGACAAGATGTTGTTGGGAAATAACATATACCCTGAGATGCTATCCAACTACCACCAACGTTTGCACATTGTATGTACATAGGTAATACATATGTACATGACTGTGTTGTTACTGGATTTCCACCAACACAACCAGACGGTGAAGATGTTAGAATTGTTCTTGTTTGAGTACTGTTTGACTGACATTCTCCCCAAGCGGAATATGTAAATGACGTACACGCTAACCCTGCACCTGTAAGTGATACCCAAGCTCCTCCCATATATCCCTGGAAGTCAGCACCAGTCCACCGAATAGTACCGGCAGTTTCATTAACTGTATCCCCTATCTCTATACCCCCATCAATATCTAAATTTCCCTGAAAATACCCACTTCCAAATACTGAAAGCGCATCTACAGAAAGCCCGCCAT
>JABGQE010000038.1 GCA_018648925.1 bacterium
TTTTGTGGACCCGACAGGACTCGAACCTGCCACCTCCTCAGTGCAAGTGAGGCGCTCTACCAGATGAGCTACGGGCCCAATACCCGTTTGAAATGTAATGATTATTGTACCTTATTTATTATCCAAAGCAAGTAAAACCAAATGATCCAAAAACTCCGGCAATCTAGTTCCTCCTGCATCTAATGCTTTTGGCATTAGCGAACCTTCAGTAAGCCCTGGGAGTGTATTAACCTCAAGGAAATAAATCCCCCGCGGAGAAACGATAAAATCAGAACGAGAATAATGTCGTAGCCCAAGTGCTTTGTGCGCTTCTTTAGCAAGTCGCTGTATTTCGTCTTTTATAACAGAGTCAAGATGAGCTGGACACACTTCTTGTGTTTCACCACTATACTTTGCAGTGTAGTCAAAGAAATTACTTTCGTTTGATGTAATGATCTCCACTGGCATCAGTGCGTGAACCTCTTCCCCTCTGAACCCTTCCACAATTCCACAGGTCACTTCTCGTCCACCTATGTATTCTTCTATTAAAACTTTTGGGCAATGCCCAAGTGCTTTGTATACACCGTCTCTTAATTCGTCAAAACTTTTGGCGATAGTCACACCGACAGATGAACCGCCAGAGACCGGCTTCACTACAGCCGGCATTGTAAAGCTTCTAAAAATATCAAAAATATCTTTTTCTAAATCATCAGATGCCTCAATGATAGTATACTCGGGTGTATTTATATCAGAATTCTCAATCCCCTGTTTTGTGAGGAGCTTATTCATACCAATAGCAGATGAAAAAGCAGTAGAACCAGTATATGGGACTGAAAATGTATCTAAAAGTTGTTGTACCGTACCGTCTTCCCCATACTCTCCATGCATTGCATTAAATATGACGTCAACTTGGTTTATCAGCTTCTCTGGAGCAATTGGTATGCCACGAAAATGCCATCCACCTTCTTTTGAGATAAAAATATCTTGAATATTATATTTTTCTGCAGGTAAATTCTTGAGGACACTACCACCAGTCTTAAGCGAGACATCGTACTCGCTACTTGGTCCTCCCCTAAGAACACCTATCTTTATTTTTTCCATATGTTAATAAATATTATAACATAGGTAACACAAAACAAGCTGTGGAAATCTAAATTTGTACTTCACAACAATACACATGAGCCGCCTGCGGGAGGGTTTGGCTGGGGCGCCAGGCGAATGTGGTATTGTTGTGAAGTATTTTATCTCTTTCTAAAACTAAAGAGTGATTTCTTACGATGAAATGAAATAGCAAACCTATGCGCTTCTGCATTTGCAAGTAATATTTCTTTTTCATACTTAGTACGTACATCCTCATCGGCAATAATACCTTTTGGTTTATGTTTATCATCTTTCACTACCCCGGCTATTGCTATTTTATAACCATATTCATCTAAAACCTTTTGTGCTGTGTTTACTTGTGCTTGTGCACCATCAACCACTATAAGGTGTGGATTTGGCCACTCGTCGTGCTTAAGTCTGCGTCTTAAAATCTCTTCAAGTGAGCCTGTGTCATTACCAGATACTTCGTCTGAAATATTAAACTTTCTATAATCACTCTTTTTTACCCAACTATTCTCAACCACAGTCATCACACCAACCGTATTAGTGCCCTGCATATGAGCAACGTCATATGCTTCTATCCTATGTGCTCTGTCTTTATTCAAGGATGGTCCTTGGATTTCTACCTTCGGCTTTTTAAATTCTTCTTTTATAAGAGATACATCTTGAATATGCTGTAACCCAAATATTGTCTTTTTTATTTCCCCAGCCTTCTCAAACTTCTTTTTCTT